>JBFKCU010000212.1:0-5322 GCA_041620115.1 Burkholderiales bacterium
CCATAGTCACGCGCTTCGGGCCGGCGGTGATTCATGACGGGGTCAGCTTCAGCGTACAGCGGGGGGATGTGGTCGCACTGATCGGCGGCAGCGGCAGCGGCAAGTCGGTGCTGGTGAAAGAAATCATCGGCCTGTTGCGGCCGTCGGGCGGCAGCGTGCGGCTGCTCGATGCCGACGTGTGGCGCAGCACCCCGGATGAAATCAACCTGCTGCGGCGCCGGTTCGGCATGCTGTTTCAGGACGGTGCGCTGTTCTCGTCGCTGACGGTGGCTGAAAATGTCGCCGTGCCGTTTCGCGAACACACGGATTTGCCGGAAGAACTGATCCCGCCTCTGGTAGGCTTCAAGCTGGCGCTGGTGGGATTGTCGCCGGATGTCGGGGCGAAGATGCCGTCCGAACTGTCGGGCGGCATGCGCAAGCGGGTGGCACTGGCACGCGCATTGGCGCTGGAGCCGGAGGTGCTGTTTCTCGACGAACCGACGTCGGGTCTCGATCCCATCAGCGCGCGTGCATTCGACAATCTGGTGCGCGTGTTGAGTGACGGGCTGGGCCTCACGGTATTCATCGTGACGCATGACCTCGATACGCTGCTCTCGATCATTGACCGGGTCATCGTGCTGGCCGAAGGTAAGGTGATCGCAAATGACAAGGTGGACGCAGTGATGAAACTTGATGTGCCCTGGATCAGGGATTATTTTTCGGCGCGGGCACCCGCGCCGCAGAAGGAGGACTGATGGAGCCTGAAGCCAAATACACGCTGGTAGGCGCAGTCGTGCTGGTGCTGCTGGCGCTGATTGTCACGGCCGCCGTGTGGCTCAAGAGTTCCGGCGGGGAGCGCGAGGACGTGCCGTTCAAGATCTACTTTGCCAACCAGTCGATGGAAGGCCTGCAGATCCGCAGCGACGTCAAGATGCAGGGCATCAAGGTCGGTTCGGTCTCGTCATTTCGCATTTCGCTGCGGCGTCCGGGCACAGTGGAAGTCGTGATCCGCGTGAATGAGAATGCGCCGGTGCGCCAGAGCACCTATGCCTCCGTGGATCGGCACCTGCTGACGGGGATAGCCAGCATCCGGCTGGTCAATACCGACGAGAACAGCCCGCCGTTGACGGCGTTGCGGCCTGACGAACCCTATCCGCTGATTCCCGAGGGTGATTCCGAATATTCCAAGCTATCGGATTCCATGACGCAGGTCGTGCAGCGTGCGGATGAAACCATGCGCCGCATCAACCTCTTCCTCACCGATGAGAACCAGGTTGCGCTGGGTGAGATCCTGGTCAATCTGCGGCGCATTACGGGAAACATGGACCGCACCATGGCCGGCTTCGACCGGACGCTGGCCTCGCTGGGCGGCGCTGCCGATGAAGTGCGCGGCATGAGTGCCACGATTTCCACGGACGCGGGCAGGCTCATCGCCCGTTACGACGCGCTCGGGGCGGAGTCGACCACGGCCGCCCGGGAAGTCGCGACGGCCATGCGCCAGATCAGTGCCGATGTGACGCGGTTGTCGGGCCGCATGGATGCGCTGCTGGCTGACGGGAACGTCGAGCTGCGGGTCACTGCGCAGGAGTTGCGGGCGACCGCAAGTGCGCTGGGTGCCGCCGCGCGGCGCTTCAATGATCCGGGACGGGTACTGTTCGGTCCGGCCGCCGGCAGCATGGGACCGGGGGAGGTGGCGAAATGAACACATCAATTCGCTTCGCATCCGCTGCGGCCCTGATGGTCACGCTGGCGGCTTGCGTGTCTTTCGGGCCGCAGGAGCAGCAGCGTTATTACGTGCTTGATCCGGTGGTTCGTGCGGCCACCGCAGCGGCGCCGCCGCGCGCGTCAACGCTGCTTGTCATGCCGACCGCGGTATCGAGTTTTTACGAAACCCAGGACATCGTCTACAGCCGTGCTCCGGGTACGCGCGCCTATTATCAGTTGCATGCCTGGACCGAACGCCCGGGGGCGCGCATTACCGAGCACCTGCTCACGCGCCTGGATCGCGCAGGTTCGTTCCGGCATGTGGCCAAGGCGGCCGCCGGCCTCAGGGGCGACTTGCTGCTGGATACGCAACTGACCGAGTTTTATCACGACGCGACCGATGCGCCGGGCAGTGTCAGAATAACCATTACGGCTGAGCTATCCGACCCGGCGCGCCGCATGTTTCTGGCGCGGCGAACCTTTACCCGGACGGCGCCGGTCGCCACGTACGATGCACCGGGTGCGGTACGGGCCTTCAACGCTACGGCGGGTATCGTGCTTGACGACATCGCGGCCTGGGTCGAGGCGACGGCACCCCGTTGATGGCCGTCGCCGGCAGCGACGCTTGCAGAAGTAAAATTGTTAATATAAGCGGTTGATTAAAAAAGGAAATATAATGAAAAGATCATTCGGGGCAATTTTTCTGGCAATGGCGTTTGTCTCAGCAACACACGCCGCCGACAACTATCCGACCAAACCGATCCGCGTCCTGGTGCCGTTTGCGCCCGGCGGTGTGGTCGACACGTCGACCCGCATCCTGACCAGCAAGATTTCGGAAAAACTGGGCTGGCAGTTCGTGGTCGACAACCGTCCCGGTGCCAACGGTTTTATCGCCACCGGTACTGCGGCGCGGGCGACTGCTGACGGGTATACCCTGCTGTCGGCGCATACCGGCGAGTTCGCCGTCACGCCGCTGCTGTTCAAGAACACACCTTATGATTTCGACCGTGATTTCACGCCGATCATCATGGTCAGCGACGCACCGATGCTGGTCGTGGTCAACGCGAACTCGCCGTTCAACACGCTGAAGGACCTGATCGCAGGCGCCAAGGCCAAGCCGGGCCAGCTTGCGTTCGGATCGCCGGGCTCGGGTTCGGTGAACCACATGGCGACGGAATGGCTGATCACAGCCGCCGGGGCCAAGGCGCTGCATGTGCCGTACAAGGGCGGCGCACCGGCGGTGTCGGCGGTCGCATCCAACGAGGTGATATTCACGGTGGCCGGTCTGCCCGGCGTGCTGCCGCACCTGCAGGCCAAGCGCGTCAAGGTGCTGGGTGTGACCACGGCGAAACGTTCACCGCAGGTGCCGGACTACATGTCGGCGCAGGAAGCCGGCATACCCGGTGTCGATGCCTCCATCTGGGTGGGGCTGTTCGCACCCAAGGGCACGCCCAAAGACATACTGGCGGCGCTGTATAAAGCGTCGGCTGACGTGCTCAAACAGCCGGATGTGAAGCAGCGTTATGCCGCGGTCGGCGGTGCCGAAACCACGACCATGGGCAGCGCGGAATTCACCAAGCGTGTTCGTGCCGATCTGGAACGGTACCGCAAGGTGGCGGCGCAGGTGGGCATACAGCAGCAGTAACTGTGGCGCGATGGCATGAAAAAAGGCCGGCATGAGCCGGCCATTTTCTTGGTGGATTCCGCAATTAATCTGCTGACCACTTGATCTGAAACTCGACCTCCTGCTCTTGGTCTTCACGTTCGTATTCAATATGGTAGGTCGCATCTACCGGGATGCGTATGCGTTCGCCGCCGAACCGAAGCACAAACGGTTTTTTCTGTTCGAGCACATCTGCGAGCTTGCGCAGCTTCTCAACGAACGCGGATAAGCGGTAGTTTTTCTCGACTTCTATTTCAATTCTGTCGTCCATGGTTCCATCCTTGAGGCGGGGCAGCCGTTGCTCACGGTCGCTGTTGCTGTTTCCGGTAGACGCTGACATCCGGAAATTCCTGGCCGGGGCAGGTGCCGCCGTATGTCGCCGGCAGTCGGTTGGCGAGATAATTCCAGCGGTAAGCCATCTCGGTGCCGTCCCTGCAGACAGCGTTCTCATAAAGCTTGCCGTAGAGGGCGCGTGCGCTGGCCAGTGAGCGGGTTTCGTTGCGGCTGCGCTTGCTCCATTGGCCTGCCTTCCTGGTGAACCGCATTTCGCCGACCCGGTCACTGGCGGGTATGTCATAACTCAACACCGCATGTTCGCCTTCGATCACGAGCTTCGACAGGCTGGCAAAGGATGCGAGCTGCGCTGCCACCACTTCAGCCTGCGGCATCAGCATGATCGCCGGATCGTCGAACTTGAGGCCTTGCAGAAACGCCGATTCGGCCGTGATGATCAGAACAACCGGGTGTTCGGTGGTCGAGTTGCTGTTACCGTCAAACCGTTTTTTCAGGAACGGCACCTGGGCAACGAATTCCCTGACAATCTGCCGGCGGTCGTCGACCGAGCCTGTTGCGGCGACTGCCTGCGTGCAGGCCAGCGACAACGCCAGCATCAGGGGTAAGCAAGTCCAGATTTTCATATCAATCAAATCCGCGTTGGCGCTATTTGCGTAAGCGTCATTCTAACTGCGAATGCCTTAACCGCCGGCATGCGGCACTGATCGACTGACTTTGTGATCCTGACCGCTGCCCGGTGTGACGGACGGCGGATTCCGCGTAACGCTCATCATCGCAGGCGCCGCGGCATTGCCGCACGAGGCGGTCACATCCAGTTGTGACCGGTACTCGCGGGCGGCGACGCGGAGCAGGCCCAGCACGGTGTGGAACAGATTATCGTGCGACAGCGGCTGATCACGCCGGGCATCGAGGCAGGCGAGGGTGTCGCTGGTTTTCTCGCCGCGTGCCGGCGGCATCCAGACGATGAACGGCACCTGGGTCTGCACCTTCGGCGCCAGCGCATAGGGCAGGCCATGCAGATACAGGTTGTTTTCGCCCAGAGACTCGCCGTGGTCTGACAGGTATAGCAATGACGGATCGAACGCCGCGATCTGGCGTTTCAACCAGGCGATGCCGCCGGCGAGCACATGGTCGGTATAGGCGATGGAGTTGTCATAGGCATTGACCAGCTGCTGTGCGTCGCATTGCTGCAGCATGTTGGTGGTGCATTCGGGCAGAAAGCGTTTGCGCTCAACGGGGGAGCGTGAGGCATAGGCGGGTCCGTGGCTGCCCATCTGGTGCAGCACCAGCACGACGCCCCGGGCCCTGCGCTCCGCGGGCAATGCGGCGAGCCGGGCGTCGAGATCGTGCAGCAGCGCGCCGTCCATGCACTCGCCTGCATTGCACAGGCCGTCGGGTAGCGCTGTCCCGCCAGCCACGACTGTGTTGGCCTGTGCCCGGGGGATGCGGTCGCACAGACCTTTGCATCCCGACTGGTTGTCCAGCCACAGGACCGCCAGCCCGGCGCGATTCAGCAGGTCGACCAGGTTCTCATAATCGGCCGGCCGGTCTTCGTAACCGGTGCGACCCAGATGCGAGAACATGCACGGCAGTGATGCCGCCGTGCTGGTGCCGCAGGAACTGACATTGCGAAAACTCACCACGCCCAGTTCTTCGAGTTCGGGGTTGGTCGGGCGCGCATA
>JBFKCU010000213.1:0-5300 GCA_041620115.1 Burkholderiales bacterium
CCGTTCCTGTCGCCCAGCAGATTCATCGGCACCACGGCGAACTGCGCCGACGCGCCGCCCTGCAGAAACAGCACCTTGTAGTTCGCCGGAATCCCCATCAGTTCGCGCAGATCGGCTTCCGCCTGCGCGTGAATCGCGATGAATTCCTTGCCCCGGTGACTCATTTCCATGACCGACATGCCGCTGCCATGCCAGTCGAGCATTTCCGCCGCCGCCTGCTCAAGCACCGGTTCCGGCAGCACTGCCGGGCCGGCACTGAAGTTGAACACCCTTGCCATAAGCTCGCTTTACCTGATTAAAAGAGGAGTGACCTGTCCGGCGTTACGCTGCAGCTTTATTCTTCCGCGTCGTCATCGGTCTCGACGATCGTTTCCAGGCCGACCAGCAGTTCGCCTTCATCGAGGTTGATCAGGCGCACGCCCTGGGTTGAACGGCCCTGCTCCCGCACTTCCGCCACGCGCGTGCGGATCAGCACGCCGCCGGTGGTGATCAACATGATCTCGTCTTCCTTGGTCACCAGTTGCGCGCCGACGAGCTTGCCGTTGCGGTCGCTGGCCTGGATCGCGATCATGCCCTGCGCGCCGCGGCCGTGACGCGTGTATTCCGACACCGGTGTGCGCTTGCCGTAACCGTACTCGGTCGCGGTCAGCACCGATTGTTTTTCTTCGCTGGTGGTCAGGAGCGATATGACCTTCTGCTTTTGCTGCAGCTTCATGCCGCGCACCCCTGCAGCGGCACGGCCCATGACGCGCACTTCGCTCTCCTTGAAGCGCACTGCCTTGCCGGCATCGGAAAACAACATGATGTCCTGCTTGCCGTCGGTAATGGCGACGCCGATCAGATAGTCACCATCATCAAGTTTCACCGCGATGATGCCTTTGGCCATCGGCCGGGAAAATGCCGACAGTGCGGTTTTCTTGACCGTGCCGGTCGAGGTCGCCATGAACACGAAATGTTCATCGTCGAAGTCCTTCACCGGCAGGATCGCGGTGATTTTCTCGTGCTCCATCAGCGGCACGAGATTGACGATCGGCTTGCCGCGCGATGCGCGGCTGCCCTGCGGCACCGCGTATACCTTGATCCAGTACACCCGGCCCCGGTTCGAGAAACACAATATGTAATCGTGGGTGTTCGCGATGAACAGCTTCTCGACAAAATCGTCGTCCTTCGTCGTTGTCGCCTGCTTGCCCCGCCCGCCGCGCTTCTGAGCGCGGTAATCGGCGACCGGCTGGGATTTCATGTAACCGCCGTGCGACAGCGTCACCACGACATCTTCCGGCTGGATCAGGTCTTCGGTGCTCAGATCTTGGGTGCTGGTGACGATTTCGCTGCGCCGCTCGTCGCCGTACTGCTTTTTGACCTCGGCCAGTTCCTGCGAAATGATCTTGGTCACGCGGCCGGGCTTGTCGAGCACGTCCAGCAGGTCGGTGATCTTGTCCATCGTTTCACGATATTCACTGACGATCTTGTCCTGCTCGAGAGCCGTCAGGCGTTGCAGGCGCAGTTCCAGGATCTGCTGGGCCTGCGTGTCCGAGAGTTTGTAACCTTTCTTGTGCAGCCCGAAATCCGCTGCCAGTCCCTCGGGGCGGTACGAAGCCCCCTCCCCGCGTGACAGCAGGTCCTCCACCAGCTTGGAACGCCAGAAACGCGCCATCAGTTCCTGCTTGGCGTCCGCGGGCGTGGGCGCCGCCTTGATCAGCGCGATCACCTCGTCGACATTGGACAAGGCCACGGCCAGACCTTCGAGCACATGGCCGCGGTCCCGCGCCTTGCGCAGTTCGAATACGGTGCGGCGTGTAACGACCTCGCGGCGATGGCGCAGGAAGGCTTCGAGAAACTGCTTCAGATTGAGAATGCGCGGCTGCCCGTCGACCAGCGCAACCATGTTCATGCCGAAACTCTCCTGCATCTGCGTGTCTTTCCACAGATTGTTCAGGACAATCTCGGGCACCTCGCCCCGCTTGAGTTCGATTACCGCGCGCATGCCGGACTTGTCGGACTCATCGCGGATATCCGCAATGCCTTCGAGCTTCTTCTCGCGCACCAGCTCGCCGATCTTCATCAGCAGATTGGCCTTGTTGACCTGGTACGGCAGTTCATCAATGACGATCGAGACGCGCCCGCCCTTGTCGGCCTCTTCAAAATGGGTACGTGCACGCATGATCACCCGGCCGCGTCCGGTACGATAACCATCGCGCACGCCCTGGACACCATAAATAATGCCGCGCGTCGGAAAATCGGGCGCCGGGATAATGGCGATCAGGTCATCAATCGAGATGTCCGGATCTTTCAGCAGCGCCTGACAACCGTCCACCACCTCCGATAGATTGTGCGGCGGAATGTTGGTGGCCATGCCCACCGCGATGCCCGAAGAACCGTTGACCAGCAGATTCGGCACCTTCGTCGGCAGCGTAACCGGTTCCTGCTCCTTGCCATCGTAGTTGGCAACGAAATCGACGGTTTCCATGTCGATATCGGCCAGCATGTCGGAGGTGATTTTCGCCAGACGACATTCCGTATATCGATAAGCCGCTGCGGAGTCGCCGTCGACCGAACCGAAGTTGCCCTGGCCGTCAACCAGGATGTAGCGCATCGAAAAATCCTGCGCCATGCGCACCAGCGCTTCGTAGGTCGCGCTGTCTCCGTGCGGGTGGTATTTGCCGAGCACGTCACCGACAACACGTGCGCACTTCACATAGGGCCGGTTCCAGACCGTGTTGGCTTCGTGCATCGCGAACAGGATGCGGCGGTGCACCGGCTTGAGTCCGTCGCGCACATCGGGCAGCGCGCGCCCGACGATCACGCTCATTGCATAGTCGAGGTAGGAGCGGCGCATCTCCTCTTCGAGGCTGATAGGAAGTGTTTCTTTGGCGAATTGATCCATGGAATCCAGAGGCTGGTTTTGCCGTCAGCGACGCAAAGTACGAGGCTGTATGTGGCGTGATTACAAAGCGTGGAATTCTAGCATGCTGCAATGCGCGTCACACCTTGCGCAGCCGCCCCGGCGCGACGCGCCAACCGCCGCCACCTCAGGCCGCATGACCTGATGGCATCAGCATACCCGGCACCCCGCATCGGTCGACCGGATTTGCCCGCTACTGCACTACAGCCGATGCGGTTGATTCCATGCGCGACGACACGACCGGACACCCCCAGCGCCGCAGCGGAGCGCCACACGAGCCGATGTCGCAGCGCAACGCAATGGCAGAAAAAAACGCCAAACCCTCTGTTCCACAAAGTGAAACGAGGCCCCATCAGCCTGATGTATTTGAGCAACAGTTCTATGCTTTTTTTTTAAGAAACATGATACTATTGAGCCTGAGGTTTACTGTGATATCGGGGATGTGGTATCTAGTATCCTTCAGGGAGATTCAATTTTTTTCAGTTTTTCCGGCTATCCGGCACGTCCCTATACTCTTTTCGCAAAACAGGAGGATTAAAAACATGCGTTCAGCTCTTAGGATTACTATTGCAAGCGCCATCGCGGCAGCCGCGCTTGCACCTGCGCTCGCTTCTGCGCAGGCAAAGGACGGGTACCTGACGGATACCGCTGGTGGCGTAGTTAAAGCCCTTGGCGCTAACGTTTGCGTACGCAGCAGTCAATGGACGCCGGCACTGGCTATCGCCGAGTGCGATCCGGATCTGGTGAAGAAGCCGGCTCCGAAGGTTCAGGCAGCCCCTGCGCCGAAGGCAGCCCCGCAAAAGGCAGCCCCGCAAAAGGCAGCCCCGAAACCCAAAAAGCCGGAAATGCTCAATATCGAAGAGAAGATTGAGCTGCAAGGCATGGAGTTCGATAAGGCCGAAATGACCGACGACAACAAAGCCGACCTCGACAAGTTCCTGGGCGGCCTGGCAAAGGCTACCAAAGCCCGCGCACCGGTTGCCATCGGCGCTGTAATCGTCACCGGTCACACCGATCGTATCGGCAACTTGAAATACAACATGAAGCTGTCGGAGCGTCGCGCGATCACGGTGAAGGACTACATCGTCGCCAAAGGCGTTGATCAGAAATTGATCTTCTGGGAAGGCAAGGGTCCGAAGCAGCCGATTCCGGTCACCAAGTTCTGCGACAACAAGATGAAGCGCAAGCAGCTCATCGAATGTCTGGCGCCGAACCGCCGTGTCACCGTGGAAGTGGTTGGCCGTGCTCAAAGCCTGGCCAAGCCGAAAGCGGCAGCGAAGAAGCCCGCCTCCAAGCGCTAACAGCAACAGCAGCACAAAAAGCCCTGCTTCGGCAGGGCTTTTTTTTTGCAATACAATCACCCTTTGAACATTCCGCCATCCCGCATGCCATCCATCACTGTCATTGAACCGCGCTGGGTAATCCCGGTGGAACCGGTCGCTGCGCTCGAGGCACATGCGGTGGTCATCGAAGACGAGCGCATCGCCGCCCTGCTTCCGGTTGCCGATGCAACAGCACGCTACCCGGATGCGCGACGCGTCATCCTGCCCGATCACGCGCTGATTCCGGGCCTGATCAACCTGCACACACATGCCGCGATGACACTGATGCGCGGCATGGCGGATGACCTCGCGCTGATGGACTGGCTGCATCACCACATCTGGCCGGCGGAGGGACGGGTCGTGTGCGATGAATTCGTCTACGACGGCACTTTGCTCGCCTGCGCCGAGATGCTGCGCGGGGGCGTAACCTGTTTCAACGACATGTATTTCTTCCCCGAAGCGACGGCCCGCGCTGCGCTGCATGCAGGCATGCGAGCCGCACTCGGTATTATCGCCATTGAATTCCGCTCGGCCTATGCCAACGACGCACGCGATTATCTGAGCAAGGGCATGGCGCTGCGGGATGCCTTGCGCGACGAACCCCTGCTGACTTTCTGCCTCGCGCCACACGCGCCGTTCAGCGTCTCCGACGACACGCTGGCGCAGATCGCGGTCTATGCCGGCGAACTCGACCTTCCCGTGCATACGCACGTACATGAGACCGCGCAGGAGGTCGGCGACAGCGTCAAGGAACACGGATTGCGTCCGGTTGCACGACTGGAAAAACTCGGCCTGCTCGGGCCGGGTTTCATCGCCGTGCATGGCGTCCATCTGGATCCGGAGGAAATCGCGCTGTTTGCTCGCCACGGCTGCTCCGTGGCGCACTGCCCGTCATCGAATCTCAAACTCGCCAGTGGAATTGCCCCCATCGCCGGACTGCTCCAGGCTGGTGTCAACGTCGGAATCGGTACGGACGGCGCCGCCAGCAACAACCGGCTCGACCTGTTTGCCGAGATGCGCCTCGCCGCACTGCTCGCAAAAGGCGCCAGTGGCGACCCCACGGTAATGCCGGCGTC
>JBFKCU010000214.1:0-5257 GCA_041620115.1 Burkholderiales bacterium
CCACCATTGGATCCTGACGCAGTTTTTCGACCAGCGAATTAATGGACGTTACCGCGGCGCGAAAATCGCCTTTAAAATCGCGAATTTGACCGGAAAGCATGCCACTTTGCTTGCGGCCGCTCCCGGGTGCGGCCGTCGCCTGGCCCTGGGGCACGGTGTTGACGGGTGCGCCATCAGCCTGAAATTCCTCGTTACGGTACTGCCAGGCGACTTCCGTTAACGAAATTTCCGGCGCTGATTCCAGGGTGGCTCCAATCACCCGCAGAAAACGTTCTGGGGTTACCACCGTGGAACGCAGTTTTTCCGCGAGTTCCGTTGCGCGGCGCAGGTTCTCGGCCGACGTCGGCGCGACCGGGAAGCGGCCCGTTGCGGCCTGATATTCAGCGTTGACACGTGCGGTCCTGATTGATGTCTCGCCGGCACGCTCTTTCAATGAGATTTGATCCCAGAGGTTATATCCCGACCAGACCATGCCGATCGCAGCCGCGACAGCACTGGCTGCATACAGACTGCGCCGCCGCTGGTAGTGCTTAAACCCTGCGGTAACCGCGGCCGGTGCAAGATTATTGCTCGGAGTCCGCGCGCCCAAAAGCTGGAGATAAATGACCGACGGCGAGACATCAAGCAGGCCAGGATTGATTTTCAGCTGGGCGGCTATGTTCGCCCGGCCGAGGCGTGTGCATTGCAGATTCGGGTTGTCTTCACGAATTGCGCGCGCTGTCCCTTCGAGCAGATCCAGCTGATCCAGCAGAATTACGGAGACCGGTTCATCAAGGGTTGCCGCACGCAATGCATGCAGATAAAGCCGCGTATTCGAGATCTCCTCGATTACCGCGCGGTCGCGCGTGCTGATGTCTGCGTCGGCGTCACTGCCACTGAGCCGGCTCAGGCGGAAGGTATTTGCGTGGAAGAATGTCAGCCGGATGCCGGCAGATTGCACGGAGACTAGCAGAAGATTGTTGGCTTTTTCGCCGAGGGCCTCGACCAGACCGGTAATCACCATTGGCAGCAGGTAGACTCCACCGACAGGCAGACCGCACTCACTTAGGGCCGACAACCACGGCGTGACGATATCCGGATTGGTCAGCGCTGAAAACAGGAACCGGTCATCGCGCCGCTTGCCGCTGTCGCGTCCAATCAGGGACGCTGCACTATACGGCGACCCCCGGTAATACTGGCGCAGCTTGCGATCGACCATCTGCGCACGATCCGAGCCGGAGGCATGCGGCAGTGTTTCGACGCGATAGTCTTCTTCAACGGCATCGACAATCACGAATGCCGGGGAGTAGCCCGATGCGGCGGCAAAGTTCTTGAACGCAGCAACACCCGCTTCGCTGTTTTCGAATACGGTGCAGTCCGTGAGACGCCCGTGCTGCCAACGCGCGGCGGTGGCCTCTTTTGCCGAAATGCAGAGTAAAAGTTTGTTGGCCATGATGGGGAGTAAGGTGTGTGCCCCGCGGCTAGAATTTCAGTTTACCGAGAATATCATAGACAGGTCCCAGCACCGCCCAGATGACAAATGCAATCAGGCCGCCAAGGACTAACGTCAGCGCCGGTCCGAGCATTTTCATGCCTTTTTCGACGGAATCCTTGACGTCGCGATTATAGAAATACGTCACATTGGCAAGTGCCACATCGAGCGCGCCTGTACTCTCGCCTACCCGCATCATCCGGATGACCAACGGAGGAAAAAGCCCCAGGTTCTGGAAGGTCTCGGTGAGACCGGTTCCGGAGGCCACCTGCTGGATGGCACGATTCAGTCCATCCGCGACGACGCGATTACCCACGACGTCTTCACAGATGCGTATCGCGTCAAGGACCGTGATGCCGGAACGGTACATCAGGCCGAAGGTGTTGGTGAAGCGTGACAGTATGATTTTTTGCAGAATCGGTCCGATGATCGGGATGCGCAACTTGGCGTAATCCCACAGATATGCCGCTTTGTCCGAGCGTCTGACCGTCAGGACCAGCGCCACGATCGCCAATATTGGTGCCAGCACAATCGGCAGCCAGAAGTCCTTTGCAAACTCGGAAACTGCCAGTAGCGCCCTCGTTTGCACCGGCAATGCCATGCCCATGGACTTGAACAACTGGGCGATTTGCGGCACCAGGAACACCAGCAATGCCATCATCACCGCGAGCACTACGACCAGTGTCAGTGTCGGGTACATCAACAACTGCTTTGTTTGTGAAGCCAGCTCGTCCTGCCAGCGGATGGTATCGGCAAGGTTTTTAAAAACTTCAGGCAACTGGCCTGACTGTTCGCCGGCCCTGATCAGGTTGATGAACACGCGATCAAACACATCCTCATGTGAGGCCATGCACTGCGATAGCACTTTGCCGGCCTCCATGTCCTCGGTCATGATGGTCAGAACCTCGCAAAATCGCGGCGAGTCGATTGTGTCGCGCATGTCGCGAAGGCCATCGATGATCGGGATTCCGGAGCGGACCATCTGCTCCATGTCAAAGCAGAAGTTGACCAGGTCCTGTTTGGTAATCGCGCCGCCGGCCGCCAGTGTCGACGAGGTCTGGCGGTCAACTGTCTTGCAATTAATCAGGTCCAGACCCATGCGGCGCAGCCGCAGTTCAAGATCGATTTCATTGACAGCATCAAGCCCGCCGCGTGCCGGACGGCCAGTCTTGTCAATTGCCCTGTATTCGAAGGAAGGCACGGTTCAGCCGCTCAGCTGCAAGGTTTAACCGGGGAGGCGGTGATCATTGCCGCAGGCGCCCGGTCAGATCCACGGTGCGTGCGACTTCAGCAAGGCTGGTGCTGCCGTCAAGGGCGCGGCTGAGCCCTTCCTCTGCCAGCGAGCGGAAGCCTTTGGCGACGGCCTCGGCGCGCAACTCCTTGGCCGTTGCGCGGCGCGCCACCAGTTCATCCAAATCAGCGTCCATCACCAGCAACTCCATAATCGGTGTGCGTCCGCGATAGCCTTTGTTCGCACAGTGCTTGCAACCCACGGGCCGGTAGAGAAAGGAGGTTGAGTCACCGGTCGGCCCAATCAGCGCGCGTTCTTCGCGGGATGGCGCGTAAGCTTCCTTGCAATGCTGGCACAGCACGCGTACCAGGCGCTGGGCAATAACGCCGATGATATTGCCCGCCATGATGTCAGGCTGGATGCCGATGTCGAGCAGGCGCGGAAAAGCACCCAGCGCAGAGTTGGTATGCAGCGTGGTGAATACCTGATGGCCGGTCATCGCCGCGCGGAAAGCCATCTCGGCTGTTTCGCGATCACGGACTTCGCCGACCAGAATGATGTCCGGATCCTGGCGCATGATCGAGCGTATACCGTTGGCAAAGTCCATGCGCGCGACCTCATTGACCGAAGTTTGGCGCATCAGTGTCAGCGGATATTCGACGGGGTCTTCCAGCGTCATGATGTTGACGGTTTCGTCATTCACCTGCGCGAGCAGCGAGTACAGAGTCGTGGTCTTGCCACTGCCGGTGGGGCCGGTGACGACGAGTATGCCTTCGGGTCGCGCGAGCATCATCTCCAGCTTTCCCAAGGTCTCCCGTGACAAATTCATGCGGTCGAGGTTGACGATGGATTTTTCGCGATCCAGAACCCGCAGCACGATGTTTTCACCGTAAATCGTCGGTTGGGTGGATACGCGGAAATCGATCGGGCGACCGTTGAGTGTCAGGGATAGACGGCCGTCCTGTGGCGCCCGCGTCTCGGCAATGTTCATATCGCTGACGACTTTGACGCGCACCGTGATCCCGGGCATATATGTTTTATGCAGACTGCGAACCGTTTCAAGCACGCCGTCGATGCGGTAACGGATGCGCAGGAACGCGTATTCCGGCTCAAAATGGATGTCGGAGGCACCGCGTTTTACGGCATCCACCAGAATGGCGTTAACCAGCCGTACCATCGGCTGCGTATATTCGTCACCGCCAGCCTGGAGACTGTCGTAATCGATTTCGCCGGTCTCGATTTCAGTGAGGATGCCGTCGACCGACAGCTCGTGGCCGTAAAACTGGTCGATGTAATCGCTGAGCTGTGCTTCCGCGGCAAGCTGGGTTTTCAGTTCTACTTGCGATCCGAGCATCGCTCGCAATTGATCAAGCGCGACGACGTTAAAGATTTCGGTCGTTGCGATCGTCAGAACCTGCTCTGTGGAGTCGTAAGCAATCGGCAGCACATGGTTGCGGCGGGCAAAATCCTCGGGCACCAGGCCTAAGGCCTCGGAATCAGCGATGACCTGCGCGAGATCGATCGATTCCTGACCGACAGTCCGCGCCATGATGTCGCGAATCGCGGTTTCGGTGACGAAGCCGAGGCGGACCAGCAGGCGACCGATGGGAACATTGCTGTTGCGCTGCTCGGCGAGCACGATAGCGAGCTGATCTTTGGTGATCAGCCCTTGCTGAACGAGCAACTCACCGAGCCGCAGTTTCTTTCGTTGTTCGGCCATCCTGGACTTCTCTGACCGGTCAGTCCGGCCTGGATGCGAGCTGGCGGATGCGGTCCTGGGCTTGCGCGAGATTGAAGCCGGCGCGTCCTTTGGCCTGCGCTTGGCTTACCGCGCGCCGGTAAAACCCTGCTGCCAGTTTCGACTGTCCCACATGTTCCAGGCCGACGGCGAGATTGTAGGCGTAGTCGGGATTTGTCGGCTCCAGTTGATGCGCTTGAAAATAGGCCTGTTGGGCTTCGGCCCAGCGCGATTGGTCGCCGTACAAGTTGCCCAGCGTGAAATAAAGCGACGGTAACGGCTCACGTGCAATCAGCTGTTTTAGTCTGCTTTCTGCGGCAACAGGGTCTGCGCGTCCGCTCAGTGCGATCAGACCGGTCTGTGCGTAGGCGTTACGCGGCTGCTGTTCGAGCACATTGAAATACAGGCGGCTGGCCTCGTCGGTCCTTCCCTCTTGCATGGCAATTGCTGCGAGTCCAAGCAGGGCGTTGACATTTTGCGGTTCACTGCGCGCCGCGTCACCATAAAGCTGCCGCGCGGCGTCCAGCTTTCCCGACTGCAAGGCGGCATAAGCCTGTGGCAGGCGGGGGTCGAGTTGCGGGCCGGCGGTTCCCGCGCTGATGCGAATGCTGTCGCGTGGCGCCTCCGCGGCTGCTGTTGCAGGAGGTGCCCGGCGCGGGGTGCGGGGCGGTTCGATCTCGCGCGGTGCCTGAGCGACCGGTTTCGACGCCGGTTCAGCGGGTGCGACTATGGCACTCGTCGCGATTGGCGGCTGCGCCGGTGCCGGCACCGGTGCCGGTGTCTGTGCAAGTGGAGCGGGCGGCGCGGGCTGCTGGCG
>JBFKCU010000215.1:0-5215 GCA_041620115.1 Burkholderiales bacterium
GTCGGCATTGTGCCGCTCCATAGCAGCGTTGGGCCGGAGACTGTCGGGGGCGGGTCCGTGCGCAGGTTGACGCCACGTGCGGCGGTGCGTCCTTCATCCTGCGGCGCGTGGTTGGCATCAAATCGTTCCCGCGGCGGATTGCCGTCATAGATCAGGTTGCGCCGACGCTGCAGGTAGGCATCCCGTACGAATGCGTATTCGTCGATTGCGGCAACGTCCAGCAGGCGGCTGGCATTGAGCAGTTCGGCGCGGCGCGAGACGACACGCAGGCCCTGCGCCGCGTTGCGGTCACTGGTCGGGTCGATATAGGTCACAGGATCCGTCTTGTAGTCGGCGACACGGCCAACGGTGTCACGCAGGGTGCTCGGACCGAGCAGCGGCAGCACCAGATACGGTCCGTTGCCGATGCCCCAGTAACCCAGCGTCTGGCCGAAATCCTCGTCATGTTTTTCCAGCCCCGCAACGGTTGCGATGTCAAACAGCCCGAACAGGCCGGCAGTGGTGTTGAGCAGCACCCGGCCGATGTCGGAAATTCCCGCGGCGAACTTTCCCTGCAGCAGATTGTTCAATGCAACGATGACATCATTCAGATTCGAAAAGACATTGCTGACGCCGGTGCGTGCCACCGGCGGCACCACGCCCTGGTAGATTTCCGCGGCCGGCTTGACCAGCACGGTGTCAAGTCCATCGTTGAAGGTATAAATGCCGCGATTGAGTGATTCCAGCGGATCGCCGGGCGCGCCCGTACTGGCGCAGCCGCTGAGCACGGCAATGCCGGTCACCGCGCAAACGGCGGCCATGCGCATATTGAGGGCGAGGCGTCGCAGGAAAAGCATGTAACTCCCTTTTTCTTGTTGTAGTGCAGAAAAACAAGTTTCGCCATTATATACAACCGTTTGCCGGCCATGCGCGGACGCTTTGCGGACGTGTGTGTCAGTTGTCACGGATGCGTGCGGAAATCCATTGGTCGGCGATTGGTTGCAGCGCCTTTGTTATACTGTTTTTCTTGTCGCGGGGCGGCCGTCGGTCGCGATCCCGCGTTTTTTTCAGCTTACGCAAGGAGTTGAGTCATGTTGCAGAAAGCCAAGCCAGCGGTCGAACTCAAGGACAAAAACCTGTTTCGCCAGCAGTGTTATATCGACGGCGCGTGGGTCGATGCAGATGACAAGAGCACTCTGGCGGTGCACAACCCGGCCAGCGGCGAGCAGGTCGGTACCGTGCCCAAAATGGGAGCGGCCGAAACCCGCCGCGCGATCGAGGCGGCGCATGCGGCGTGGCCGGCGTGGCGCGCGAAGACCGCCAAGGAACGCGCCAACATCCTGCGCAAATGGTTTGAGTTGATGATGGCGAACCAGGAGGACCTGGCGAAACTGATGACGGTTGAGCAGGGCAAGCCGATTGCTGAATCGCGCGGCGAAATTGCCTATGGCGCGTCGTTCATCGAATGGTTCGCCGAAGAAGGCAAGCGCATTTATGGCGACACGATACCCACGCATGCGTCCGATAAACGCATTGTCGTCATCAAGCAGCCCATCGGCGTGTGCGCGGCGGTGACGCCGTGGAATTTTCCCAATGCCATGATCACGCGCAAGGCCGGGCCGGCGCTCGCCGCCGGCTGTACCATGGTGATCAAGCCCGCGTCACAGACGCCGTATTCAGCACTGGCCCTTTGTGAGCTGGCGGAGCGCGCCGGCATACCGAAGGGGGTGCTGTCCGTCGTAACGGGGTCCGCGGGACCGATCGGCAAGGAGCTGACCAGCCATCCGCTGGTACGCAAGTTCACGTTCACCGGTTCCACGGAAATCGGCAAGCTGCTGATGCAGCAATGCGCGACCACGGTGAAAAAAGTGTCGCTGGAGCTCGGCGGCAACGCGCCGTTCATTGTGTTCGACGATGCCGATCTCGAATCTGCCGTTGAAGGGGCGATGGCCTCCAAGTACCGCAACACCGGCCAGACCTGCGTGTGTGCCAACCGCATCCTGGTGCAGGACGGGGTCTACGACCAATTCGCCAAAATGCTCGCTGACAAGGTGGGGCAGATGAAAGTCGGCAACGGCCTTGAAGACGGCAATGTGCAGGGGCCGCTGATCGACATGAAGGGGGTCGAAAAAGTCGAGGAGCATATCGCCGATGCGTTGGCCAAGGGTGCGAAGGTCTTGACCGGCGGCAAGCGTCACGACAAGGGCGGGCAGTTTTTCCAGCCGACAGTGCTGGTCAATGTGACGCCCGACATGAAGGTCACACACGAAGAAACTTTCGGTCCGGTGGCGCCGCTCTATCGCTTCAAGACCGAAGCTGACCTGCTCAAGCTGGCCAACGATACCGAGTACGGCCTCGCCGCCTATTTCTACAGCCGTGACATCGGTCGCATCTGGCGCATAGCCGAAGGTCTGGAATCGGGGATCGTCGGCATTAACGTCGGCATCATTTCCAACGAGATTGCGCCGTTCGGCGGCATCAAGGAATCCGGTATCGGCCGCGAGGGCTCCAAATACGGTATCGAGGAATTCGTGGAAGTAAAGTATCTTTGCATGGGCGATATCAACAAGTAACGATGAATTGTTTGTCCGGCCGCCGCAGCGTCACGCGCGGCGGCTTTTTCTTTTCCGGAGTCGAATGTGTTCAGCATCCTCGGCCTTGACCATGTGGTACTGCGTGTGGAGAACGTTCCGCGCATGGTGCGCTTTTATCGTGATGTGCTGGGGTGTACGCTGGAGCGCGAGCGGCCCGAACTGGGATTGACGCAGTTGCGCGCAGGGCAGTCGCTGATCGATCTGGTCGCGGTGGAGCGCGAACCCGGGCGCAACGCAGGAGCCGCGCCGGGGAACGAGGGGCGCAACATGGACCACCTGTGTCTGCGCATCGTGCCGTTCGATCCCGGGATGCTTGCTGCTCATCTCATCCGGCATGGCATCGTGCCCGGCGAAGTGAAGAGCCGTTACGGCGCCGACGGCCAGGGCCCATCGATTTACATCAACGACCCTGAAGGCAATACCGTCGAATTAAAAGGCCCGCCGGTACCTTGAGGGATACCGGCGGGCCGTAAACCCCGCGCCGCACGGCGCGGGGTGTTCCTGCAAGACTGCCGCGTTATTCCTTGCGCAGTTTGCTCAGCCAGTGTTCCATCTGCTTGCCGGCGGCTTCGCGTCCGCCCAGGCCGAAGGACAACGCGACGGCGACAGCGACCGCGCCAAACGTGAGTCCGAATGCCAGATTGACGATGTCGTCGGCAATCCCCATCGCGCGCAGGCCCATTGCGATGACCAGGCCGAGGATGGCGATGCGGGCGACGCGTGCGAGCGTGGTGCTGCTGTCGCCGCCGGCACGCGTGAGTGCGGCATGGGCAAAATTCGCCAGCCAGAAACCGATCAGCAGGATCACGGCGCCAAGCAGGATGTCACCGCCGAAACTAATGAAGGTGGTAACGACATCCCGTACCTGCGTGAACTGCAGCTGGTTGGCTGCTTCCACCGTGGCAAACAGCATCGCGAAAAACATGATCAGCATGCCGACCACTGTCGAGGGCTTGAGTCCTTCGCCGAAGGCGCCGCTGAGTCCGACTTTTCCGGGGACGGTGTCCAGACCCATGCCGTTGAGCAGGCGCGACACCAGCGTGGAGGCGAACTTGGCGACATACCAGGTCACGATCAGGATCAGGCCGGCGGCCACCAGGTGCGGCACCGCTTCAAGGATGCGCCCCAGCATGTCGGTCGCAGGCCGCGAGATGGCTTCGATCTGCAGCGCGTCGAGTGCGGCGATCAGCGACGGGATAAACACGAAAATGAATACCAGCGTGCCCGCCACGCGTGAAATCTGCACCGACTGTTCCAGTCCGGCCTTGTGACCCGCCTGATCGGCGCCGGCCGCAGCCAGCAGATTGACCACCAGCCCGCGCAGCACTTTCGCCACCAGCCAGCCGACGAAACCGATCACCAGTGCCGCGAACACATTGGGCAGCACGCTGAGTGACTTGTTGACCATGCCCTGCACCGGTGCGAGCAGTCCGTCGAGCGCATAGGTACCGAGGATCGCCGGGATGAAGAGCAGGATCACCAGCCAGAACAGCACATTGCCGACATTCTTGCTCATCGGCTCCATGCCGGCGCGTTTGCTCAGTGACTCGTCCCACGAGGTTTTTTCGAGCACGCGTGTCGCCAGCGTGCGCAGCACGGTGGCCAGCAGCCAGGCGACGATCACCAGTATCGTGCCGGCGGCAAGCCGCGGCAGGTAGCCGAAAATCTGCGTCACCAGCACCTGGAACGGATCCGACACCAGTTCGAGATCGAGCGCATTCAGCACACCGAGCACGGTGACCAGCAGGATCACCCAGAATATGCCGGTGGCAATGCCGCCTTCGACATCGATGGTCTGTTCGGTGCTTTCCTGGATGCGCTGATTGACCTTGAGCATTTCCAGCAGGCGGATCGAACCCGCGCGTACGGCCACGGCAACGATCCAGCCGGCGATCAGCAGCGCCAGCGCACCGAGAATATTGGGCAGATGCGCTCCCAGCGTGTTTGACAACGAAGTTGCCAGAGCGGAGAAGTCCATGATGCCTCCCTTGTTGAGGTTTGTTAGAAATGCAGCAGGCGCGACCAGTATGCCGCTTAACCCGCAGGAAGGGCGATGGGAGTGCATCCCCCGTCAATAATATATGACAACGGAAAGCAACAGAAAGTTCGGCCCTATGCGGACCGGCCGAAAACCGGCGGTTGATTAAGCCGACCTAAATGCTGCGGGCGATTTCAGCGCCGAATGCCTGGGTGCCCAGCTTGCCCTGCAGGTCGGGAGTGCGCGTAGCAGGGTTCTGCAGCGCAGCGTCGATGGCGGATTCAATCGCCCTGGCCGCGGCGGCAAATTCCGGACGCTGATGCTTGAGGGCCAGCCATTCGAGCAGCATTGCCGCCGACAGCATCAGCGACACCGGATTGGCCTTGTCCTGGCCGGCGATGTCGGGTGCTGAGCCGTGCTGGGCCTGGGCGCAACAGGCGTTGTCACCGGTCATGGTGGAACCGGCGAGACCGAGACCACCGGCAATTTCGGAGGCTTCATCGGAGAGGATGTCGCCGAACATGTTGCCGGTGACGATGCAATCGAAATTTTCCGGATTGCGTACCAGCAGCGCCGCCATGGCATCGACAATTTTCTCGTCGAGTTCCACGTCCGGATAGTTTTTTGCCACGGCGCGCACTTCGCGCAGGAACAGGCCGTCGGA
>JBFKCU010000216.1:0-5215 GCA_041620115.1 Burkholderiales bacterium
AACTGCACGTCCGCCACATAATCATCCAGCGACGCCAGTTCTGCCGCTTCGGCATCTGCACCATGGCCGCGCAGATCCACCGCCCAGGAATCATGGCCACGCGCAGCGAAATAAGGCAGGAAGTATTCATCCCAGCACCAGGCGCCGGTGAACGCACCGTGGACAAACAGCAATGGCGCGCGCCTGGCACCCCGCCCCGCTTTGCGCACGATGCACCGCGGCTGCGTCATCAATCGTTTAGTTCAGCCGCGCCACGCGCGCGGCCAGTTCCGCGACCTGCGCGCGCACGTTCTCCGCATCGGGCGCGCCGGGACACTGCTTCAGGTAAGTGCCGAAATCCCCGAGCGCCGCGCGAAAACATTCCAGTTCCAGGTAGATGCCGCCGCGATCTCGGTATTCCTCGCCCGCATCGTCCGGCTTCAGCGCAATCAACCGTTCGCTCGATGACAGCGCGCGCAGCCAGTCGCCCTGCCGCGCATACACGCCCTTGAGGTTGCGCAGCATGCGTGCCAGCACTTCCTTGTTGGAAGCGGCGCTGAGCAGGTGCGCGAGTATGGCTTCATCGACATCCCCGTCGCTGCCGGCCGCGCGCAGCCGCAGCTGCAGTTCATCCACCCCCAGCGACACCCCGCGGCTGTACGGGTCAAGCACGACCACGCCGTCACGCAACGCACACTTCACCAGAAAATGCCCCGGAAACGATACGCCCTGCAGACCGATACCGATGCGCCGGCCCACCTCGATGTAGACAACACCAAGCGTGATCGGTATCCCCAGCCTTCGCTCCAACACCTCATTGAGAAAACTGTTGCGCGGATCATAGTAATCGTCCGTATTGCCGGCAAAACCCAGCTCATCGAACAGATAGTGGTTCAGCGCCATCAGTTTCTCGGCGGTCGCCACGTCCGCACGCAGGCGTCCGCGCAGCCGCGCCGCCATTTCATGCAAACGCGCCAGATGATCATCGACCACGAGTCCGGGATATTCCTCAGCGGCGATCCACAGGGCGCCTTCGGCCAGCGAGACGTCCTCGTCACGCATTCGCGCGATGCGCCGCCATTCCTGCGCCGCACGCGCTTCGGGCGATACACCTCCGGATGCGGCTTCACTCGTCATACGCGCCTCGCCAGCGGCAGGTTCATCAACAGATTCTGCGGTTTCATGCGCAGATTGCCTTCGGGCGTCATGGCAAGACCAAGGAATACCGGCGCCCCGTTCATCTGCGGTTGTACCGCACCCGCATCGGCAAAATCCACCCGAAACAGTCCGACGACGCGGCGCATGCGCTCTTCATCCACTTCGCTGCCGCCATAGATGTCATTAAGCATGGCGCTGGCCTCGACATCCAGGCCCACGTGCCATACCCATTCCTCGTCGGGAATCTCGCGGATCGGCGTCACGCTGACTTCGACGCCGTGAAAATGCCGGATCCAGCGCGCCAGCAGATCGCACAGGGCCAGCGACCCGGGCTGACCGGGATTGATCTGCAGCACGGTATCGCGACGCTCGTCGCGATTGAAATATTCGGCATGATTGGCGTCGGTGAGCACATCGAGATCCAGCGAACGCACGGGCGCCTGCACTTCGATCAGCATGCGTCCGAGATTGCCCAGACCGCCGCTCTCGGCGTGCAGATTAACCGTCTCTGCATCGGCCAGCATCACCGCCCCGTCGTTGACGCTGACCCGTTGCTGTCGGAAAAACACCTCCGCTGCGCGGGCCAGCAGGCCATTGTCGGTTCCGTCCAGCATGCCGCGCAGGATGACCTCGGCGGTGTGATAGATGAAAGGCGGAGGCACCGCGACGTCGCGCTGGAACAGGCCGAAATAGAAACTCTCGAGTGTCGGCGCCGCCAGCAGCTGGTCGCGGAAACGCAGCATCACACGATAGTTTTCCTGGGCATCGGGGTCAGCAAGCGCGGCAATTTCGGAATCGGCGACGACTCTTCGCGGATCATCGAGCAGCGCCTGATGCAATGCCCGTTCCGCGGCACAGGATTCCGCCACCGGGGCAAGCTCCGGCCGCTCGTAATAGAGCCGCAGATAGTCGTCCGTAACGCGCAGATGCCCATCAGCCGCCCTCTCGAGCAGGTGATAACCGCTGTGTTGCCAAAAATCCATATTAAGCGCCCGATTTCAATTGCATTATGCCATGGCCGCCGCACCGGACCGCCAGTGCCGTAGCGCAATTCAAATGTGCGGCAACTGCCGGCGCAGAGCGCCGCCGATTGCCGCGTTGGTTCATGCCGACCGTGACGGCGCCATCTTGATCTGTGCGATGACGGCATGCGCAATATCCCGCGTGCCGCTGCTGCCGCCGAATTCGCACGGCTTTACCGATCCATTCTCGAAAACGCGCTCTACCGCGGTTTGCAGCAGCAGCGCTGCATCGCCGAAAGCCTCCAGGCCGCAACGCTGCTCCAGCCACTCATACATCATGACCACCGACAGCAGCGTTGCCGTGGGATTGGCGCGGCCGGTGCCGGCGATGTCCGGGGCCGAACCATGTGCAGGCTGAAACAATGCATGGTTGTCGCCGATATCAGCCGAGGGGGCCATGCCCATGCCGCCAACCAGTCCGGCGCTCAGATCGGAGAGGATGTCGCCGAACATGTTCTCCGTCACCAGCACGTCATAAGCCCAGGGCTTCATCACCAGGTTCAGCGCCATGGCGTCGACGTAAGCGGACTCGCAGTCGATGCCCGGAAACGCACGGGAGCGCTCTTCGAATACCTTGCGGAAAAACGCCATCGATCCGAGCACATTGGCCTTGTCCACACCGGTGACTTTGCCCGGATATCCGCGCGCCTTGCGCCGCTCCGCCAGGCGGAACGCAAAGTCGAATACCCGCTCACTGCCTTTGCGCGTAATGACCATGGCGTCACGCGCCTCCTCATCACCTTTCATAAGCGTCCTGCCACGATCAAAAAACAGCCCTTCGGTCTGCTCGCGCACCAGCACGAAGTCGATATCGGCAGCACGGGGATCGGCAAGGCGTGTCGCCAGGCCCCTGAGCGGCCGGATCGGCCGCACACCGGCATACAGTTCCAGCTTTTCACGAATATCGAGTTGCGGTGATATTTCGGTGCCATCCGGATAACGGATATGCGGCAGCCCCATGGCGCCCAATAAGATGGCATCCGACCCGGCCAGCGCACGCAGGGTCCCGTCGGACAATGCCGTGCCAGTCTGCTCGAACGCCAGTGCACCGGCTGCATGGCTGGCCAGATGCAAATGAAACCGGCCGATTCTGGCCTGCACGGCGTCCATCACCGAAATGGCCGCGGCGACGACCTCGGTGCCTATGCCGTCACCGGGCAGCACAGCGACCTGCACTTTCTCCTTGCTCATGCCTGAACCCTCCCCACTTTGCCTATTGACGTTGCCGTGACCTAGCCGCACCACGCATCCGAAACCGGCCGGTCAAAGACTCGCGCCAGCGCGTGCCGCCTGACTGCCGATCGGCATTAAAATAAACATCATCAAAAGTTCATTTTCACCCTTTTCAGGACGCACTACAGTGCCGATGAACGCACAGACCCGTATGCGTAAAACGCCGCGCCTCGCCGTGCTGTCGCACAGTACAATTCCACGCATGCGACAAACTACGGGCCAAACCAGATTCTAATTCCGGGCGTTCCGGAACACGCCGCATCATTCTCACAGAAAATTCCGGAAGTGACTTATGACCGATGACATCCTCCTGCTCGCCGCGATCCTGATTCTGATCAGCGTGATCATCGGCCTTGTAGTCCTGGTAATCGTGAACTATCGCCGCGATGATCTGCCCAGTCGGCCAACCAAGCCTTACATGAGCGACGATGAGTGGGATGGAAAATGAAGCGTCACGTGGACACGGCACCAGGATTTACCTCGAAGCCACTGGAGGACCCGCCGCCTGCCCTCTGGATAACAGGGAAAAATCCCAGGTCGCGATGCACGCCAGACCAAAAAAAACCGCGCAGGTCGATAACCCGTGCGCGGCAATTACCGGTATCCGCTAGGAGGAGTAGTTCACAGATACCGCTACCTTTATAACAAGCTGACAAGCCCAGGTCCATGAAATAATGCACATTTCCGCGTTTCTCTCCTTTGCCCGAATCATCGTTACCGAATATGGAATACCTGCTTTCACTGCAGGAAACATCGTCATTCGACCACGCATGATCACCCGGACGATGGCGAGTGACTGTCGGCATGATGCGTTTTGATCTGTCAGAACTACGCACTCTACGAACCACCAAGGGTCGCTGAAAACAGCGTGGTTCGTTCGCAAGAAAAATTAAAAGCGCACCTATGAACAGCAATCACTTTATCCTCGATGATGTGCAGGCCTGCGCAGCCGGAAAATTAACACGCTTGGATTGCGGACCGGTTTGGCAGATCGGCATCATTGCTGCTTTACTGGCATTGGCAATCACGTTTCTTGTTGTGCTCAGACTTCGGTCTCGGCGGTCGCCGACGCAAACCTGACGCAACATGCCGGCGATTGCAGCGTTCGGCCGCACCCGGAGATCAGCCGCAAAGCTGAAACTGCTCAACATGCTGCGATGTCCCGCAGACGGGCGAGCGGGTATTTCGCGAGAACTTGGTCTTAGGCCGAGTTCACTCGGTAGATGGCACGAGAACGGGCTCCACGGCCGGCTAACGCACAGACAGCAACCGCTTTCGCATCAACTTTCGTGCGGGCCGCGCATCTCCAGCAAAACGGCTTCGACCCGCCGCCAGGTCTGCGCCTGCTCCTTGTCGCCGGCCTTGTCGAAAGAAGCCGCCTTTTGCGAGGCTTCCGCGATGGCTTTGGCGCCTTGTGTTTCAAATAGGTGGCGTGCGAGTGCCGAAATATCCGCTGCAAGCATCTTATTTCCCTCCGGAGAAAAAAACATAATCCATGCTGCACGACAGCGCGCACCAGGGATCCGCTTCCTGCAATAAGTATAGACAGATACCACCCGTGTCCGTTCCGTCGCTTTTTCTTGATGCCCCGTTCAAACCAGGCACCCCAATGATTGCAGGCGTCTGGAAAGACCATCCTTTCCTGTTAGTGCGCTGCATTTGCCTCTGCCGCGCACTTTAAGTCCTTGCAATCATGACGCAACGCTGACCTGGAGGCATATAATCAAAACAAAGCAGCGGAATGGAGGCCGACGCAGCAATACCGAGATTGCAATCATCGGAATTGCCCAAGTGCAGTCAAAAGAGAAAAATTAACCGTCCTG
>JBFKCU010000217.1:0-5215 GCA_041620115.1 Burkholderiales bacterium
GCGTGAGCCTGATCAGGTCTATGAAGAATTGCGCGCGTACGCCGAGCCCGGCTTCTGCGACCACAGCTTCCTCAATCTGCAGGAAGCCGCCCACACGCCGCCCTAGTGAAGTTATAAGTAATTGATTTAATTGATTATTTATTATGCCGCCCTGAGGCGTCCGGCACGGCAGTCTTCGATCTTGCGGCGCAGGTAATCCGCCGCCCAGTCAATTTCCTCGGCGGTATTGAAACGGCCGATGGTGATGCGGATCGAATTGCCGGCCATGGCGGCGTCGGAACCCAGCGCCTGCAACACATGCGATACGCCGCCGGTGGAGCAGGCCGACGTTGAGGACACTGCGATATCCGTCAGCGTGGTTACCAGCGAATCGCAGTTGGGGATGTCCAGGCTGATGTTGAGGTTGTTGGCGATGCGCCGATCCATGTCGCCATTGAGGATCACGCCGGGCAGATCCTTGATCCGTGCCCAGAAACGGTCGCGCAGCGCGCGCAGCGCCGGCACTTCGGTGGCCATCAGCTCGCCGGCCATGCGGAACGCCGTGCCCATGCCGACGATCTGGTGCGTGGCGAGCGTGCCCGAGCGCAGGCCGCGCTCGTGGCCACCGCCGTGCATCTGCGCGTCCATGCGCAGTTTCGATTCGCGGCGCACATACAGCGCGCCGATGCCCTTGGGGCCGTAGGTCTTGTGCGCCGTCAGTGACATCAGGTCCACCGGCAGTTTCGCAACGTCAATCGCGACCTTGCCCGTCGCCTGTGCAGCATCGACATGGAAAATCACGCCATGTTCGCGGCAGATCGCACCGATGGCGCCGATGTCCTGGATGATGCCGATTTCGTTGTTGACCAGCATCACCGAGGCGAGGATGGTGTCCGGCCGCAGCGCGGCGCGGAAAGCGGCCGGGTCGAGCAGGCCGTTTTTCTGTGGCGCAAGATAGGTGACCGTGAACCCCTGTTTTTCCAGCCACTGCATGGTGTCGAGCACAGCTTTGTGCTCGGTCTGTACCGTGACCAGGTGTTTGCCGCGTGCCTGTGCTGCCAGCGCCGCGCCCTTGATTGCGAGGTTGTTCGATTCGGTGGCACCGGAGGTCCAGGCGATGTCGCGGCTGTCGGCGTTGATCAGCTGCGCCACATCCCGGCGCGCGGCTTCCACCGCGCGGCTGGCGTCGTGGCCGTACGCATGCGAACTGCTGGCCGGATTGCCGAACTGTCCGGTCAGCCACGGCAGCATGGCTTCCACCACCTTGGGGTCGACGGGTGTGGTGGCGGAATTATCGAGGTAGACGGGTGTTTTCATGATGTGGTCCCGGAGCGTCCGGACTCAGTGTTTCTGGGTCAGGGCGGCGATGACGCGCTGGCGCTTTGTTTCCACTTCCTTGGCGAAACCGGGATGGCGTTGTTCGACCAGCCCGGTTGCGAGCCCCAGTTTCAGCAGCGCTACCGCAAAAGTCGCCGACAAGTCGTCAAGATCCGGACTCGCTTTGGCGAGTTGCATCGCTTCGATGGTCTCATCGTAGAGTTGCTGCATCGCATCGTGCAACTCGTCGTCGAACAGTTTGGGTGTACTCATAATCGACTTCAGGAAACTTTCACCCGATTGTAGCGCGATTCGCCGCGCGCGCAGCTTACAATCACCGCCATGAGATTCGTCTTCTGCGCACAGGCAGCGCTGCTGGCCTGCGCCGTCGCAGCAAGCGCGGGCGCACAAAACTATCCGGCCCGGACCGTGCGCATCGTGGTTCCGGTCAGTGCAGGCGGGGCGACCGATGTGTTTGCGCGCACCCTGGCGCAGGGCTTCAACGAGGCCTGGGGGCCGCACTTCATCGTCGACAACCGGCCCGGCGCGGGCGGCATGATCGGTTCCGAGCTGGTGGCCCGGGCCGCACCCGACGGCCAAACGCTGCTGATGGCCTATACCTCGCACGTCACCAATCCTTCGCTGTGGACACACATACCCTATGACACCTTGCGTGATTTTGCGCCGGTGGCGATGGTCGCTACCGTGCCGAGCGTGCTGATCGTGCATCCGTCATTGCCGGTGCAGTCAGTGCGCGAGCTGATAACGTTCGCGAAGCGGCGGCCGCATGAACTCGATTACGCGTCGTCGGGCATTGCGACCGCGGCGCACCTCGCTGCGGTGCTGTTCAGCCAGCGGGCCGGCCTGTTCCTGACGCATGTGCCGTACAAGGGCGGCTCCCCGGCGATTTACGAACTGGTAGGCGGGCAGGTGTCGATCATGTTCGGCAGCCTGACCACCGCGCACCAGCACATCCGGTCGGGGCGCGTGCGCGCTCTGGCCGTGACCAGCAAGAAACGCAATCGGGCAGTGCCGCAGGTGCCGACCATGGAGGAAGCCGGTGTCGCTGATTACGAGGCGCTGGCGTGGTTCGCTCTGTTCGCGCCCGCACACACGCCGGGCCTGATCATCAACAAGCTCAATTCCGAAATCGACGCCATGCTCAACCACCGCGAACTGCGCGAGCGTTTCCTTGCGCAGGGTGCGGAGGTCACGCCATCCTCGCCCGGCGAATTGGCCGACCGGGTGCGCAGGGAAATCGTCAAATGGCGCAGCGTGATCCGGGCGGCGGGCATCGAGCCGATGAAAAACTGAGCGCTAGCACTATGCCTGCGGCATGCTAGGATGCCCGGCAGATTGTCGGACAGGGGGGGCGACATGAACGAGCGGCTGGTAAGTCGGCGGACGGTTCTGAAGATGGCAGGCGCGCTGGCGGCGGCACAGGTGCTGCCGGGGTGCGTGGTCGGCGGTTCGGGCAAAGTGCCAGGTGGCCTGCCGGTGCGCGGCGAATTTGTGATTCGTGGCGCGACCATACTGAGCATGGATGCCGCGCTCGGCGATTTTGCATCGGGCGATGTTCATGTGCGTGACGGCGCCATCATTGCGGTGGCGAAGTCCGTCCAGGCGCCGGGTGCGACCGACATCGATGCGCAAGGCATGATCTGCATGCCCGGTTTCATCGACACCCACTGGCATTTATGGACCAGTGTCGCGCGCCCGATCATCCGCATCGATAATCCCAAACTGGGGTATTTTCCGGTCACCAACCGCCTCGGACCGTTCTATACGCCGGACGACAGTTACCACAGCGTACGCCTCGGCCTCGCGGAGGCCCTCAGTGCAGGTGCGACCACCGTGCACAACTGGGCACACAACATTGTGACGCCGGGCCATGCCGATGCCGAACTGCGCGCGATGCGCGACATGGGCGTGCGCGGCCGCTTTTCCTACGGGCCGGCCCAGGGCATGCCCAACGACCAGCCGATGGATCTCGACGGGCTGGCGCGGATCAAGCGGCAATGGATGCCCAATGACGGCATGCTGACGCTCGGGATCTGTTCGCGCAACATCGGCGCCTCGCAAACTGCGCTGCGCGGGACGATTCCCATGGACATCGTCAGGAAGGACTGGGGCGGCGCGCGCGCGCTGGGTTTGCCGATCACCCTGCATACTTCGGGGCCCAGTCCGATCAAGGTGCTGAATGATGCCGGACTGCTCGGGCCGGATGTGCAGCTGGTGCATCCGTTACTGACGACCGCGGAGGAGCGGCAGATTCTGCGGGAGCGCGGCACGAGCTACAGCATTGCGCCGGTGGGTGAATCGCGGCGGCCGGCCAGTTCCGGCGTGATTCAGCTGGGTGAATTGCTGGACGCGGGCGTCAAGGTCAGCATGTCAATCGACCATACCGGCAGCTTCAACGTGGATTTTTTCGACTGCATGCGCATCCTCTACAACCTGCATCAGCATCGCATCGGCGCCAAGGTGCCGCTGACGGCAAAGCGTCTGGTGCAGTTGGCGACCCTGGACGGCGCAGTCGATCTGGGTATCGCTGACCGCACGGGATCGCTGACCCCGGGCAAGCGTGCGGACCTGATCCTGGTGCGTACCGGTGACATCAACATGGCACCCGCGGGCGACCCGTATGAAATGCTGGTCTCGTTCGCGCAGCCGGCCAATGTCGATACCGTGATGGTGGACGGACGGGTGCTGCGGCGCGGCGGACGGTTTACCGCTCTGGATCATACCGTCGTGCTGCGGGAGGCCGTAGCCTCCGCCGCGGCGCTGCGCGCGCGCGCCGGGTGGCCGTGACGGTTACTGGCGGTTGATGCCGAATTTCCCAGGCCCGATCAGGGCTACGGCAATGGCCGTAAACAGGAAAAACCCCTGCAGTTCCAGCGCCCAGGCGCCGGATTTGCCGAGGTCGAACAACTGCGAACTGTGCGCCAGCGCGATGGCGACGATCATGTTGATCGCCATCAGCCAGCCGCCGATGCGCGCATAAAAACCGAAAATCACCAGCAACGGGGCGAGCACTTCACCGACGAGCACGCCGTAAGCCAGAAAGGCCGGCAGGCCGTGGCTCAGCAGCATGCCTTCGATGCCGCTGATGCCGAAACGCAGTTTGCCGATGCCGTGCAGCAGCATCAGGATGCCCAGTGTCAGGCGCAGGATCAGTTTGCCGAGGTCGTCCATGGTTGTAGTCTCGTCTGGTAGCGGGGGTGGTGCGTAAAAACTGAACGGCGCGCTGTCAGCAGCGCCATCCCGGAAGACGGCCTTGCGGCCGTCGTCCGGTTTGCCGTTTGAGCCTGTAGTGGCCACGCGGTTTTACCAGCCGGTGGTCTTGGCGCCTTCGGTGGCGAGCAGCACGTAAGCCATGATGCAGGGTTCCTTGCCGCGGTTTTCCCAGTTGTGGTTGGTCGCGCGCTGGATGATCACCGTGCCCGGCGTCAGATGTACTTCTTCGCCGCTGTCGAGCTGCATCCACAGTTCACCTGCCAGGCAGATGGCGTAGTCGACGGAGTCGGTCACATGCCAGCGCTTGGCCACGCCCGGATCGTACTTGGCCAGGCGGAACACCGAACCGCCGGCGAGGCTGGTGCCCAGCTCCCAGGTGTTCGGGTCTTCCTCGGTCATTTCCACGGGCAGTTTCTTGGTGGCCCACATCGGAATGTTGCCAAATCCCGGACGTTTCGGGGTCGGCTCAATGATGCTGTCCCATTTGATGCAGGACTTGCCGTCCTTGTTGACTCCGGTGACTACTCGGCGAAATTTCATGTTTGCTGTGCTCCCTGTTGAATCGCGTTTGCTGCGAGATTAAAAAAACACCGGCGTGCAATCAGCCGGTCCTTGCCTGCTGATTGTACCGCGTCTGCCGCACTCAGTCGGCGCGGATGCCGGCCTCGCGGATCACCCGCGCCCA
>JBFKCU010000218.1:0-5197 GCA_041620115.1 Burkholderiales bacterium
AAAACTTCTCAGCCGAGGGCATCGAGGTCCAGCTTGATGCTGGAGAGGTCGTCGGCGGAGGTGCTGGTGGTCCGTCCGCCATGGGCGGGCGTGGCCGCCCTGGAGGTGCCGGTGCTCGTCGGCGCGTTGCTGATCAGATTGTGCAGATTGCTCGGCGAGTCGGCATTGGCCAGCGCTTCTTCCATGCTGATACGCCCGCTCTTGTAGAGTTCGAACAGCGCCTGCTCGAAAGTCTTCGACCCCGGTGACAGGCTCTGATCCATCGCGTCCTTGATCTGGTTGATCTCACCGGACTTGATCAGTTCCTGGATGTGCTTGGTGTTGAGCATCACTTCCACGGCGGCGACTCGCTTGCCGTCGAGGGTCTTGACCAGCCGCTGCGAGATCACGGCGCGCAAGGCAATCGACAGATCCGCCTGCAGGCTTTCGCGCGCGTCGCGCGGGAAAAAACCGATGATGCGGTTCAGCGCGTTGTAACTGTTGTTGGCGTGGAGTGTCGACATGCACAAGTGGCCGGTCTGTGCGAACAGCAGCGAGCTCTGCAGCGTCTCGCGGTCGCGGATCTCGCCGACCATCAGCAGGTCGGGGGCTTCCCGCATGGCACTGATCAGCGCGGCTTCATAGCTGTGGGTATCGACGCGGACTTCGCGCTGATTGACGATGGATTTCTTGTGTTTGAAGATGAACTCGATCGGATCTTCAATGGTGAGGATGTGTCCGCTCCTGTTGGCATTTCGGTAGTCGATCATCGAGGCCATTGTCGTGGACTTGCCCGAGCCGGTGGACCCCACGATCAGGACCAGCCCCAGCTTTTCCATGATCACTTCCTTGAGGATCGGCGGCAGTCCCAGCGTTTCGATGCCCGGCACATCCGGTTTGACGAAACGGATCACCATGGCCACGGTGTTCTTCTGATGGAAAATGTTAACGCGGAAGTTGCCAAGCTCGCCGCCGCCCTGGGCGAAATTCATTTCATGCCCGGTCTCAAACTCCTTGATTTGCGCCTCGGTCATCAGCTCGTAGCTGATCTTCTTGACCTGGGCGGGGTCGAGCAACTGGCTGTTGATCGGCATCACCGTGCCGTTAATCTTGATCTGGATCGGTGCGCCGGCCGTAAAAAACATGTCCGACGCCTGCTTGTCGGCCATCAGCTTGAACAATGGTGTGACGAACATGATGCTGCCCTCCCGTAGTGCCCCTTCAGGGCTCGTTCAGCTTATTCCGGCAAGTATCGCAAGTATCGCTGGCCTTGCAAAGGCGTGATCATTCGGCGCTGCGGAGCAGGTCATTGATGCTGGTTTTGGCCCGGGTTTTGGCATCGACCTGTTTGACGATGACCGCGCAGTATAAATTGCATTTTCCATCGGTCGAAGGCAGCGATCCCGACACGACCACCGAGCCCGCAGGCACCCGGCCGTAGAGGACCTTTCCTGTTTCGCGATGGTAGATTTTGGTGCTCTGGCCGATGAAAACCCCCATCGAAATGACCGAACCCTCCTCAACCACCACGCCCTCGACGATTTCCGAGCGGGCGCCGATGAAGCAGTTGTCTTCAATGATGGTCGGATTGGCCTGCAACGGCTCGAGTACGCCGCCGATGCCCACGCCGCCGGACAGGTGCACATTCTTGCCGATCTGCGCACACGAACCCACGGTGGCCCAGGTGTCGACCATGGTGCCCTCATCGACATAGGCGCCGATATTGACGAACGACGGCATCAGGATCACGTTCCTGGCGATGAACACGCCACGCCGCGCCGCGGCCGGCGGGACCACGCGGAATCCGCCGGCCCTGAACGCTGCCTCGTCGTAGCTGGCGAATTTGGGGGCGACTTTGTCGAAATAGCGCGTGCAGCCGTCGTCCATGACGACGTTGTCCTGCAGGCGGAATGACAGCAGCACGGCCTTTTTCGCCCACTCGTTGGTTTGCCACTGGCCGTCGCGTTTTTCCGCGACCCGCAGTTTGCCGGTGTCGAGCAGGTTGATGGTCTCATCCACTGCACCGCGGATATCGGCGGGGGCCTCGGCCGGTGACAAGGAAGCGCGGTTTTCCCAGGCCTGTTCGATGGTGTTTTGCAGGTTTTTCATGTCAGATCCTTCTGTTACATCAGGTTGGTCAGGATGATTTTGTCACAGGGACGCGGCGAAACGGCGCATGCGTTTCGCCGCGTCCACGCATTCAGCAAGGCTTGCCACCAGGGCGATGCGCACGCGGTTGCTGCCCGGATTGATGCCGTGCGCCTCGCGCGCGAGGTAGCTGCCGGGCAGCACGCTGACGCCTTCGGTCGCATGCAGGCGGCGGGTAAATTCGACGTCGGCAATCGGCGTCTGCAGCCAGAGATAAAACGCGGCGTCCGGCCAGACCGCCGGCAGCACCGGTTGCAATAAGTCGATCACGGCACTGAATTTTTCCCGGTACAGCACGCGGTTGGCCACCACATGTGCTTCATCCTGCCATGCGGCGATGCTCGCCGCCTGCACCGGCGGACTCATCGCGCCGCCGTGGTAGGTGCGATAGAGATAGAACTTCTTCAGTACCGCGGCGTCACCGGCAACAAAGCCCGAGCGCATGCCGGGCACGTTGGAGCGTTTCGACAGGCTCGAAAACACCACGAGATTGCGATAGTCACTGCGGCCCAGTGCGGTGGCCGCGGCCAATGCGCCCAGCGGCGGACGGTCTTCATCGAAATAGATTTCGGAGTAACACTCGTCGGCGGCGATGATGCAGCCGTAACGATCGGCGTGTTCGAAAATGCGCTTCCAGTCGGCCAGCGACAGTACCTTCCCGGTCGGGTTTCCGGGCGAGCATACATAGAGCAGTTGCGCCCGGCGCCAGACCGCATCGGGCAACTGGTTTGGGTCGAAGGAATAGTTGTTGTCGGGCAGGGTATGAATGAACGCCGGCTGTGCGCCGGCGAGCAGGGCCGCACCTTCGTAGATCTGGTAGAACGGATTCGGGCACACGACCACTGGATCCGGGCGGGCCCCGTCAACGACGGCCTGGGCAAAAGCAAACAGGGCTTCGCGGCTGCCGTTGACCGGCAAGATCTGCGTTGCCGGATCGGGTACAGAAACGTTGTAGCGTCGCGCGATCCACTGCGCGATCGCCTGGCGCAGGGCGTCGCTGCCCAGTGTCGACGGGTAATGGGACAGGCCGTCCAGATTGGCTGCCAGCGCATTTCGAATGAACGCCGGCGTCGGATGCTTGGGCTCGCCGATATGCAGGCTGACCGGCGGCTTTGCGGCAGGCGGTACGTGCCCGGCAAGCAATGCGGCGAGACGCTGAAACGGGTAGCTTTGCAGCAGGTCTAGGCGTGGATTCAACGGAAACTTGGTGTGGTGGTTGCTGGATGCGCCTGGGCGCAGCCCCGCATTATAGGGGTGTTGCGGAGGGTGCTGTCACGAACGTGCCGGCGATCAGCGCGTCGGTGCTGCGGGATCCAGCAGCGGCAGTTCCGGCATATTCGCCGGCTTGAAACCGCGCTTGACGTGCCTGGCGCTGACAGTCGTAAATATGCCGCCGCGCACGTAGAACCGTGCGGTCAGCTGCATGTAACGGGGTTTGGCGGCACGCACGAAATCATCAAGGATGCGGTTGGTCACCGCTTCGTGAAAAGCACCTTCGTTGCGAAATGACCAGATGTAGAGTTTGAGGCTTTTCAGCTCGATGCAGCGCCGGTCGGGGACGTAGTCGAGAATCAGCGTCGCGAAATCAGGCTGGCCGGTTTTCGGGCACAGACACGTAAACTCCGGTATTTCCATATGAATCCGGAAATTGCGCGCGGGCGCGGGATTGGCAAAGGTCTCGAGCCGGCGGGAAGGCTGCGCAGTCATAAGCGGCCTGTATCTATTTAATGAGTCAATTCAGTTAAAATGCGCGCTGAATTGTACCCGTTTGGCTTTACTACACAACTTTTTCTTGGCAGAACAGCACCTTGCGCCTCAAGCAAATCAATCTCGCCGGCTTCAAATCCTTTGTCGATCCGACGCACATCCCCGTACCCGGCCAGTTGATCGGGGTCGTTGGCCCCAACGGCTGCGGCAAATCCAACATTATTGATGCCGTGCGCTGGGTGCTCGGCGAGACCTCGGCCAAGCATCTGCGTGGTGCGACCATGCAGGATGTGCTGTTCAACGGATCGGGTGATCGCAAGCCGGTCAATCGCGCTACCGTAGAACTGGTTTTTGACAACAGCCTGGGCAAGGCCGCCGGACAGTGGTCCAGCTACGCGGAGATTTCAGTCAAGCGCATGCTCGAGCGCGATGGCAATTCTTCCTATTACATCAACAACGTGCACGTGCGCCGTCGCGATGTCGCCGATATCTTCCTGGGCACGGGGTTGGGTAGCCGCGCCTACGCGATCATCGAGCAGGGCATGATTTCCCGCGTCATCGAGGCCAAACCGGAAGAGCTGCGGGTGTTTCTGGAAGAAGCCGCGGGTGTTTCGAAATACCGCGAACGCCGGCGTGAAACCGAACTGCGCCTGCGCGATACGCGCGAGAATCTCGCGCGCGTGGATGACATTCGCACGGAACTCGACAAGCAGTTGACCCATCTGCAGGGGCAGGCCGAAGTCGCCACCCGCTACCACGCGCTGCAGACCCAGGTTACCGGAACACAGCACCTGTTGTGGTTCGTGCGCCGCCAGGAATCGGCAGCAACCCGCAACCGCCACGCCCGGGATATCGAACGGCTGGGCAATGAACTCGAGGCCGAAACCGCGCGTTTGCGCGATGCCGAGCGCCGCCTGGAAGAGTTGCGCAACCAGCATTACCGCTCCGGTGACGAAGTGCATGCGGCCCAGGGCGCGCTCTATGAAACCAATGCCGAAATTGCGCGTATCGAGCAGCAGATCACGCATATCCGCGAGAACCGCAGTCGTGTCGAGCAGCAAATCGCGAATCTCGGCAATCAGATGGCTGGCGCACAGGCGCAGCTTGAGCAGTCGAACGCCAGCCTCAAGGAGTGGCGCGATGAACACGCGAGCGCGGAAGCACGCGTGGCGGAATGCGAGACAAGAATTGCCGAGGAGCGGGCCAAACTGCCGGTGGCCGAACAGACCTGGCGCGCGACCGGTGCGCGGCGCGATGAATTGCAGCAGGCCGTGGGGCGCGCCGAGCAGTCGCGCCAGGTCGAGCAGACCAAACTCGCCCATGCCACACGGCTGCTCGAGCAGTTGTCAGTTCGCAATGCGCG
>JBFKCU010000219.1:0-5167 GCA_041620115.1 Burkholderiales bacterium
CGTTTGACCGGCAGGGCAATCCGATGCTGATCGACTGAGGCCGCACCGTGACAGACTCCGCCCTGTGGAACCTGGGTTTTCGCCCGTTTTACCTTTTTGCCAGCGTATTCAGCGCCATCAGCATCCTGCTGTGGGTGGCACAGTATGCGGGTTTGCTGCCGTTCGCGTATCTGCAGAGTCATCTGTGGCATGGCCACGAAATGCTGTTCGGATACACCATGGCGGTGGTCGCCGGTTTTCTGCTGACTGCGGTGCGCGCCTGGACCGGGCAGGCGTCGATCGCCGGCGCCCCGCTGATGGCACTGGTGGCCCTCTGGGTGGCTGGACGGGTACTGGTGCTGACGCCCCTGGGCACGCCGGCCGCGGTGGTTAACGCAGCATTCCCGGTGGCACTGGCCGTGGCGATTGCCGTGCCGTTGCTGCGATCGCGCAATGTGCGCAACTACTTTTTTGTCGCGCTGCTGGTGCTGATGGGGGCACTGGCGGGTGCGCTGCACCTCGGCCTGCGCGGTGTGTTCGAGCTGCCGCCGCGGCTGGGCCTGGTGCTGGGTCTCGACGTCATGTTGTTCATCATGGCGGTGATGGGCGGACGCGTGATCCCGATGTTCACCAACAACGGCGTGCCCGGTGCGGGAGCGTCGCGTCACCCCCTGGTCGAAAAACTGGCACTGGGGTCGGTACTGCTGCTGTTCATTGCTGACTTTTTTCAGATGTCATCCGGATATATCGTCGCCATTGCGCTGATTGCTGCGGTGGCGCATGGTGTCCGCCTCCATCTGTGGCGGCCGTGGCGCACCCGTGCCGTCCCGCTGGTGTGGATCCTGCATGCGGCCTACACCTGGATCGTCGTTCATCTGGTGTTGCGTGTGCTCGCGGGCATGGGCTGGCTGGCCGAATCATTTTCGATCCATGCGTTGACCGTAGGCGCCATCGGCGGGCTGACCATCGGCATGATGACCCGCACGGCGCGCGGGCATACGGCGCGACCGCTGGTGGCGGACGGTTACGAGCTGACCTGCTTTCTGCTGATCCAGGCCGCGGCTTTGGTGCGGGTATTCGGCGGCATGTTTGCCGCGAACGCGTACCTGGTCAGTGTCCATGTGTCCGCTGTGCTGTGGGCCGCCGCATTCAGCCTGTATGCCGTGCGCTACTGGCCGGTGCTGACCCGGCCGCGTCTGGATGGAAAACCCGGTTAGGACACGCATGAATCGCAAACTACTGGTTGGCGTGCTTGGTATCGTGTTGCTGGCGGCGGCGATGTTATGGCTGGCATTCAATCGCGGACCGCTCGCGCCGGTTCAGGTGCAGGTCGCCACTGTGACCAGGGACGCATTGTCGTCCAGCGTGTTCGGCATCGGTACGGTGGAGGCGCGTCACTCCTACGCCATCGGACCGACCCAGGCCGGACGTGTGCTCAAAGTGCTGGTGGACCATGGCGACGCGGTGCGGGCAGGGCAATTGCTCGCCGAGATGGAACCGGTGGATCTGGAGCAGCGTTTGAAGAGCGCCGGCGCGGTGCAGCAGCGCGCACAGCAGTCAGTGCTGGTGGCCGAGGCACAGTTGCGCGAGGCGCAAAGCCGCCATCAGGTGGCCTCCGCAAACGCAGCGCGTTATCGCGAGCTGGCACAGAAGAATTTCGTGAGCCGGGAGGCGGTGGAAATCCGCAACAATGAGGCCAGCGTGACACAAGCCGGAATGGCGGCGGCGGAGGCGGCGTTGCTTGCTGCGCGCCAGGATGTCGAGCGCGCAGCGCAGGATCGTAGCGCTGCGGCAAAGCAGCTTTCAAATCTCCAACTGATCGCTCCGGTCGATGGTACGGTCGTGGCGCGCGACGCTGAACCCGGCAGCACGGTGGTGGCCGGTCAGGCCGTAGTGCGCCTGATCGATCCGCGCAGCGTGTGGGTGCGCGCGCGAATCGATCAGTCGCGCGCTGCCGGACTGGCGCCGGGGCAGTCCGCCGACGTGGTACTGCGCTCGAACCAGGCAAGGACTATTGCCGGAGAGGTGGCGCGGGTCGAAATCCAGAGCGATGCAGTGACCGAAGAACGGGTCGTGACGATTTCGTTTGCCGCACCGCCGCAGATGTCGCTCGGTGAACTCGCGGAAGTCACGATATATAAGGAGAAACGCGCACCGGGCCTGGTGGTACCCAGTGCTGCGGTGAAACGCGTCGGGGACCGGAATGGCGTGTGGCAGATAGCAGACGGCAAGGCCCGGTTTCTCCCGGTGAAAACCGGGGTGCAGACACTCGATGGCATGACCGAGGTGACCGAGGGGCTCGCGGAAGGTGACTCGGTGATTGTGTACAGCAGCGCCCAATTACGTGAAGGCGCCAAGATCGCCATCGGAAAAACATCATGATCAATCTGGCGAGCCGCGATATCGCGCATGGCCTGGGGCGGTATCTGCTCACCAGCCTGGGGCTGGGGCTGCTGATCGGCGTTACGCTGAGCATGGCCGGCATTTACCGCGGCATGGTAGAAGATGCCAAGGTCCTGCTCCACAGTTCTACCGCCGATATCTGGGTAGTGCAGCAGCATACGCTCGGCCCGTTTGCCGAATCGTCCAGCCTGCATGATGACGTCTACCGGGGACTGCTCGGGCTCCCGGGCGTGGCGGCGGCCGGCAACGTGACCTTTCTGACCATGCAGGTGAAACGCGGTCGTGACGATGTACGCGTCATGATCTCCGGATTCGAGCCCGGGCACCCCGGAGAGCCGACGCTGCTGGTAGCCGGGAGGCCGTTGACGCGATCGCATTATGAAGCGATTGCGGATGTCATGACGGGGTTCAAGGTCGGTGACCGCATCCGTATCCGGCGCAATGAATACACGGTCGTCGGACTGACGCGCCGCATGGTGTCCACCAGTGGCGATCCGATGGTGTTTATTCCGCTCAAGGATGCGCAGGAAGCGCAGTTTCTGAAGGACAACGAGGCGATTCACAATGACCGGCAGCGGCTTGCGGCAAACCCTGCGCTCAACCGTCCCGGCGTTCCGGGTTTGCTGGCGGCGGTGGAGGCCAACCAGTTTTCCAATCACAACGTAAATGCCGTGCTGGTGCGGGTTCAGGCCGGGTGGGACTCACGGGTCGTCGCCGACAACATCAAGCGCTGGAAGTACCTGCAGGCCTACACCAGCGCCGACATGGAGGAGATCCTGATCGCCAAGCTGATCGCCACGTCGGCGCGCCAGATTGCGGTTTTCCTGATGATACTCGCGCTGGTCACGGCGGCGATCGTTGCGCTGATTATCTATACGATGACACTCGCGAAGATCAAGGAAATCGCGGTGCTCAAGCTGATCGGCACCAAAAACACCACGATTGCAGGCATGATTTTGCAGGAAGCGCTGGGTCTCGGTGTCATCGGTTTTGTAATGGGTAAACTGGTGGCCACGCTGTGGGGGCCGTACTTTCCGAAATATGTGCTGCTGCTTAATACAGATGCCGTGCTTGGATTTTTTGCCGTCATGCTGATATGCGCACTGGCGAGCATACTCGGCATCCGTGCGGCGTTGCGCGTCGATCCGGCGGAAGCGATAGGCGGCTGAATGGACGGCGGCGCAAACGGCATCGCCCCGGCGATCCGGATCGAGGGTCTGACCAAGCGTTACGGCGAGGGCGCGACCGCGGTGGATGCGCTGAAAGGCGTGGACATGGTGGTCTATCCCGGAGAGGTGGTCGGGCTGATCGGGCCCAGTGGATCGGGCAAGAGCACGCTGTTGAAGTGCCTCGGTGCCGTGATCGAGCCTACGGCCGGCCGCATGGTGCTCGGCAGCGAAATCATATTCGATGACGGCTGGAAAATCCGCGATCTGCGGGCATTGCGCCGGGATCGCATCGGTTTCATATTCCAGGCGCCGTACCTGATCCCGTTCCTGAACGCGACAGACAACGTCGCACTGCTGTCGATGCTCGCCGGTGTCAGCAACGCGCAGTCACGGCAGCGTGCCGGCGAATTGCTGGCGGCGCTGGATGTCGGGCACCGCGGCGAAGCCCAGGTCGCCGAACTCTCGGGGGGCGAGCAGCAGCGCGTGTCAATCGCGCGGGCGCTTGCGAACAAGCCGCCGATCATTCTGGCGGACGAGCCGACGGCGCCGCTGGACAGCCAGCGCGCGTTGACGGTCGTGCGCATCCTGAATCAACTGGCACGCGAGTATCAGACTGCAATCATTGTCGTGACCCATGATGAGAAAATCATTCCGACCTTCAAGCGGATTTATCACATACGCGACGGTCGCACGGTCGAGGAGGCCGGCGAAGGCAGAGCGATCGGGGCATAGAGATGAGCGGGACCTCGGCACGGGGATTGGCGGCGCAGCAGGGACCGGACGGGACGGTTGAGCGTGTGACCGTGTGGGAATGTATCGGCTGTGGAAAAATTGAAGCGCCACAACCCTGCATCGGTGTCTGCGAGGACCGGCGCGCGGAGTTTGTTTATGCGACCGACTATGATGGGAAGCTAAAGGAGCTGGCTGCGATGCGGCGTCAGATGGATATCCTGACAGGACTGGTGCGGCAAATCGCGTGTACGACGCCGCGCCGGGGTGAGTGCGAGCGCACCTACGGTGTGATGCAGGATCGTGCGCGCCGCATCATGCGGGAAATGGCAGCGGATGAAATCGTCAATCCGCGGGGTGCCCGGGATGCACAAGCGTAACCGGCTCTACGTCACCATCGGACTGATCTACGGTCTGCTCGGCGGACTGTTGATGATCGTGCGGCTGATCGATCCGACGCTGATTCCCGGCCATGTCGTCCATGCCCACGGTCACATGATGCTGCTGGGTTTCGTGCTGATGACCATCTACGGCGTGGGTCTGCACGTGCTGCCGCGCTTCGGCGGCTATCCGCTGCGTTCCGAGCGCATTGCGACGATCCAGTTCTGGCTGGCCAATGCCGGGTTGCCGCTGATGGTCGCGGGCTGGATGGCCTATGCCAACTGGCTGGTCGCGGCGGGCGGTGTGCTGACCGTGACGGCGATGGCACTCTTCGGCATCAACATGATTCTGACCGTGCGCTGGCGCTCGCCGCTGGATCCGGATTGAGGTGCGCCTATGACCGAATATCGCGGCTGCGAGCTTCCTGAAGACCTCTGGTACGACCTGGATTACGTGTGGGTCAGGCCGGAAGCAGAAGGACTGTATCGCGTGGGCATTACCGATCC
>JBFKCU010000220.1:0-5162 GCA_041620115.1 Burkholderiales bacterium
ACGTCGGCCCTGACGGCCCGCGCGCGCTGCGCACTGATGCCGGCGACCTGCCGGTCGAGCACCTGGTGATCTGTGCCGGCGCGCATTCGAATGAGTTCAGTGCACAGCTGGGCGACGCGGTGCCGCTGGAGGCGGAGCGCGGCTACCACATCACTTATTCCGATCCGCGCTACCGGTTGCCGATGCCGGTGATGGTGCCGGAGCACAAGTGCTTCGTGACACCGATGGAAATGGGGCTGCGCATCGCCGGACAGAGCGAGTTCGCCGGCGTTGATGCCGCACCGAACTATGCGCGGGCCGACGTGCTGGGCACGCTGATGCAGCGCATGTTTCCCGGCATCAGCAATGTCGATGCGACGAAGTGGATGGGGCGGCGGCCATCGATGCCGGATTCAACACCGGTGATCGGGCGGGCCACGCGGTTCAACAACACCTATTATGCCTTCGGCCATGGCCACATCGGCCTGGTGGGCGGCGCGCCCAGCGCCCGCCTGATTGCCGACCTCGTTGCCGGGCGGCCGTCGCGGATCGATCTGCAGCCGTATCGTCCGGATCGTTTCTCCGTCTGAAACCGCCGGCCTGCGCGGGCCGCGTGACGTAAAATAGCGGCTTTTTTCAGCATACCTCTCCGGCGTCCCATGATCCGTACCCGTTTCGCTCCCAGTCCCACCGGCTATCTGCACATCGGCGGCGCGCGCACCGCGCTGTTCTGCTGGGCCTACGCCAAGCAGCAGGGCGGCACCTTCATCCTGCGCGTTGAAGATACCGACCGAGAACGCTCCACCGACGCCTCGGTGCAGGCCATACTCGACGGCATGCGCTGGCTGGGTCTGGATTACGAAGGCCCGTATTTCCAGACGCAGCGCCTGGAGCGCTACCGTGCTGCGGCGGAAAAACTGATGCGCGACGGCCATGCCTATCATTGTTACGCGACGCGCGAGGAAATCGATGAGTTGCGCGCGGCGCAGCGCGCGCGCGGTGACAAGCCGCGTTATGACGGCCGCTGGCGTCCGGAGAATGCCAGGCGGCTGGGACTGAAGCCGCCTGCGGGCATGCAGCCGGTGCTGCGCTTCCGCAATCCTGATGCCGGTGAGGTCACGTTCAATGACCTCGTCAAAGGGCCGATCACCGTGGCCAATGCGGAACTCGACGACCTGGTCATCATGCGCGCGGACGGCATTCCGACCTACAACTTCGGTGTGGTCATTGACGATATCGACATGAACATCACGCACGTCGTGCGCGGCGATGATCATGTCAACAATACGCCGCGGCAGATCAATATTTATCGTGCGCTCGGCGCGGACCTGCCGCTGTTCGCGCACATGCCGATGATCCTCGGCGCCGACGGCGAGCGTCTTTCCAAGCGCCATGGTGCGGTCAGCGTCATGCAATACCACGAGGACGGTTATCTGCCGGAGGCGTTGAACAATTACCTTGCGCGGTTGGGCTGGTCGCACGGTGACGAGGAAAAATTTTCGCTGCAGCAGCTGGTGGAGTGGTTCGATCTGGCCCATGTCAGCCGTTCGCCGGCCCGGTTCGATCCCGAAAAACTCTCCTGGCTGAACCAGCAGTACCTGAAAGAGGCCGACGACCGGCGCCTCGCAGAACTGACCGTGCCGTTTCTGGAGCGGGACGGCTGCCGCGTCGCCGACGGCCCTGAACTGCATCGCGTGGTGGCGTTGCTGAAGGCGCGGGTCAGCACTGTGGAAGAACTGGCCGATGCCGCGGTTTATTTCTATCGCCGGCTGGAACCTTCCGCTGCGCTGCGTAGCGAGCATTATTCGGCCGCGGTAAAACCCGCGCTGGCTGATTTCCGCAAACGCCTCGAAACCGTCGAATGGCAGCGCGACGCAATCAGCACCGCATTGAAGGCCGTAATCGCTGAATATCAGCTCAAAATGCCGAAAATTGCGATGCCATTGCGGGTTATGGTGACCGGCGAGCCGCAATCGCCGTCGATAGACGCCACGCTGGAGCTGATCGGCCGCAATGAAGTGCTGGCGCGGATGGCGCAGGAATTGTCCTGTTTCCCGGATTGAGTTTCGCGGTTTACAGGGTAGGAACGCATCGGTATAATTCGCCGCTCTCGTGGGGGTATAGCTCAGCTGGGAGAGCGCTTGCATGGCATGCAAGAGGTCAGCGGTTCGATCCCGCTTACCTCCACCAGCAGTACACCTCGCTGTAACAAGACGTAGTCCCTATCGTCTAGAGGCCTAGGACATCGCCCTTTCACGGCGGTAACCGGGGTTCGAATCCCCGTGGGGACGCCAGAATAAAAAAGCCGCCTTCGGGCGGCTTTTTTATTTTGTTGCCGCTCAGCGCGGTTCGAGTCCCGTGGTCCCGGCACATCGGGTCTGGATGTCGCGGAATTCGCGGATCAACGTCCGGCGAGATGTGAGCAATTCCAGTGCGATTTGTCTTGCATGGGCATCGACACCATCCATTTTGCAAGCCGCATCCAGCACGTGGAATCCCGCGCCGACCGGTGCGTCATCGCATTGCGAGGCTGCTGCGCATAGGCTAGAGTTCTTCGGCGCACTTCAGAGTCGCGACAAAGGCGCATCCATCGTCCGCAGGAGTTCAATATGAATCAGAAAGTCCGTTTGGTGGTCCCGGAGGCGCCTGCGCCGCAGGCCGTTGCCGTAACCGCAACACGCGCAGTCGCCAAGGGCGGCATCCGTCTGGGGGTGCTCGACAACAGCAAGGGCAATGCCGACCACCTGCTCAAATTCATCGTCGACGGCGTCAAGGCGCTGATGCCGGTGGCTTCGGTGGTGGCGTTGCGCAAGGACAGTGTGAGCCTGCCTGCGCCGGACGCCATCCTTGATCGGCTGGCAGCGGAGTCGGATTACGTCGTCACCGCAATGGCCGATTGAGGGTCGTGCACGTCGTGGAGTGTCCACGACATGGCGAACCTGCAGAAGCGCGGCCTGAAAACCGCAGTCATCTGTTCCGGACCTTTCCTCAAGCTGGGGCAGGCGCAGGCGCGCGTATTCGGCGTGCCCGACCTGCCGCTGCTGGTGATTCCGCATCCGCTGGGCGGCATCAGCATCGACCAGGTCAAGGCGCGCGCAGAGCATGCGCTGCCGCTATTTGCCAAGGTGCTGAAGGAGAACACGCAATGAGCAACCTTGCGCAAATGCTGCAGGCGCCCGGTGCCGGCATCGACGCCGATGACGATTTTGATGCAATCAACGCGCTGATGCGCGAGAAGGGCTGGAGCGACGGCCTGCCCATCGTGCCGCCGACCGAGGCGCGCGTTGCGGCCATGCTGGCCTATTGTGATCGCCCATGGGACCAGCCGATCGCGAAGATCGCGCCGCGCTGGGGTGAGGCGACACCGCTCAGGCTGGCTGCCAATGCGGTCATGGCCGGCTGCCAGCCGCGTTATTTCCCGCTCTACATGCTGGCGATCGAAGCCATGTGTGAAGAGCCGTTGAATCTGTACGGCGTGCAGGCGACCACGCACCTGTGTGCACCACTGGTGATCGTCAACGGTCCGGTGGCGCGTGAGCTCGACATCAATAGCGGGCACAACGCCTTTGGACCCGGCCATCAGGCCAATGCCACGATAGGGCGTGCAATCCGGCTGGCGCTGGTCAACATCGGCGGCGCAATCCCGGCGCTGGGCGACATGTCCACCTTCGGTTCACCGGCCAAGTACAGTTATCTGGTGGCGGAGAACGAAGCCGAAAGTCCCTGGGAACCGCTGCATGTCGAGCGCGGATTGCCCAGGGAGGCGAGCGCGGTGACGGTGATCGGCGCGGAGTGTCCGCACAACGTCAATGATCACGAGAGCCTTGATGGCGAGGGCGTGCTGATGACTATCGCCGGCACCATGGGCATTGCCGGGGTCAACGACATCTATTATCAGGCGCAGCCGCTGGTGATCATGGGGCCGGAACATGCGAAGGCGGTGGCCGCCAGTTTCAGCAAGGCCGAGGCCAAGCGTTTCCTGCAGCGGCATGGCCACCTGACGGTGAGCAAACTGTCGAAAGACAACATCGAACGCCGCGTCAAAGTGACCTTCAAGGATCGCCTGCCGAATCCCAAACCCGATGACCTGATCTATGCCGTGCAGCGGCCTGAGGATCTGCTGATTGCGGTGATCGGCGGGGCGGGCAAGCACTCGGCGTATGTGCCAACGTTCGGGGCGACGCTGCCGGTAACGCGCGCGCTCAAAACCGCCGACGGCAAGCTGGCCAAGTCCGTGGAGGATTTCAGGCAGCGCTAAGCGGTCCATTCGGCCGTCGCTGCCAGGATCTGCTGCGTATGACGACTCCTGCTCAAGGCATTGCCAGGCTGGGGTTCAGGATATGGTATGAGCGCCAGCTGATTGAAGCTCATGTTTACTTTGTGACCGGATTCATGAGTGCGGTATTGATCATGGCTCTGCTCGAAGATCTGAACCTGCGCAGACCGGAGCCGATGTCGCTGTCGGCTCTGGCGATGATTCTGGGGGCCACGGTGGTTGGCATCATCGCAATGCGGCGCTACATGCGCCTGTTGAAGCATGCTGAATCGCTGGCGGAGCAAAGCGTGTGCTCGAACTGTTCGAGCTATGGAACGATCAGGGTGCTCGATGCCGGCGTGGTTGATTCCGATGAGCAACTGCAATGGATGCGCGTTGCCTGCAAGAAATGCGGTCATCAGTGGCGGATAGAGTGATTAAAATAATCTTTTAAAAACAACAGGTTAAAATATTTCATTGCGTGCATGGTGCGGCGTGCCTTGACACGTCCCGCGGTAGGGCGGTTTCATGGGGGCCTCGCGGTCTTCCTGTCCATTCCGGACCCTCATTGTCATGTCGAACATGCAGCGCGTCAGACGAGGTGTCTTCATCACTGTGCTGCTGGCAGCCGTGGCGGCGCCGGCACATGCGGCAGAGCCGTTGACGATGTTTTTGCTGAAAATGTTGCGCGACCAGATGATTTCATCGGCGCTGGAATCGGCCGCTACGAGAACGCCCCGGGCAGCCGAGCGGCCGCCGGAGTCGTCGGCGCTGACGGGGGTTTATGGTGTCAGTGAGGCGCAATTACGTGCGTTGATCGACACGGGGTTCGTGCATCTGACGGCGGCGCAGCGCGCGGAAGTGTATGCGAATCTGACGCGTATGCTCGCCGATCCTCAGCATGCGCTGGCGCGGCCGATGATCATCC
>JBFKCU010000221.1:0-5123 GCA_041620115.1 Burkholderiales bacterium
GAGGAGGGTGAGCGCCATGTCCCTGGAAATGACCCGCGGCCTGCAGGCCGTAGACTCGATCACCGTGCAGGTGCTGGTCGACAACGTCACCGACAGCCTGTCCACTGTGCCCGCCGGCGTCACCAACGAAGTGCCGATATTGCTGAAGAACGGTACGCTGAAGGAGGCCGCAGGCGAATACCGCTGCTGCGCGCACCACGGCCTGTCGCTGATCATCACCACGCACACCGGCAGCGACAAACAGACGTTGGTGTTCGACGCCGGCCCCGAGGCCTACACGGTGACGCGCAACGGCGCGCTGCTCAAGGTGCCGTTTGGTGATGCCGGTGCCGTGGTGCTGTCGCACGGCCACTGGGACCATGCCGGCGGCTTGATCGAGGCGGTGCGTCAGGTCGTCGCCGCCAACGGCGGGCGGCGGCTCGAGTGCCACGTCAATCCGGGCATGTTCGTGCCGCGCGGCACATTGCGCCACAGCGGCGAGCCGCTGCCGCAGAAGCCGGTGCCCAGCCCGGGCGAGCTCGCTGATGCCGGCGCCATCGTCATCAACGAACCCCAGGCGCGGCGCTTCCTCAACGACTGTTTTTATCTCAGCGGCGAGATTCCGCGCGTGACGCCGTACGAAAAAGGCCTGCCGGGCCACCTCAAGCGCACGGAAGACGGCGCCGGCTGGGAACCCGATCCGTGGATCATGGACGAGCGTTATGTCGCCGTGCACGTCAAGGGCAAGGGTGCGGTGGTGTTCACCGCCTGCTCACATGCCGGCGTGATCAATGTGCTGAAGGACGCGCGCAATGCGTTCGGTGATGTGCCGCTGCACGCGGTGATGGGCGGCTTTCATCTGTCGGGCCAGCAGATCGAGGAAATCATTCCCGACACCGTCAGCGACATGCGCGGCTTCGGTCTGAAACGCATCGTGCCCGCGCATTGCACGGGTTGGCGCGCGGTCGGGGCACTGGTGAAGGAATTCGGGGAGGAAGTGATCGTGCCGTCAGCGGTGGGCAGGCAGTTTGTGTTTTAGCCAGATAATCAATGAAAACAATGATCTGAATGTTCTTGCACACGGTGCGCTATAGTTCATCGGTAACGGAATCGGGTGCTGACACAGTGCGCGATCATTGGGTACGCAGCGTGCGGGTGCGCCGCGGGTGCCGATTGAGCGGGTTGCGCACCGATGTAATAATTCTCATGCCATAGGCGCAAACCCCTCGCACGGCATTTGTCGGTGCGAGAGGTCAAGCAATCGTTGTAGGCTCTGAGTCACGTTCGGTCATTCACTTTTCGCCATAGGAGAGGTCATGTCGATTCGAATTGCTGCCCTGCTTGCCTTGTCTGTGATGTTGCCATCGGTTGCGGATGCTCAGAATACGCAGAAAGAACGGGCCTTGGCCCATACGTTCAAGGATGCACAGCTCAAGTGGGGGCCCTGTCCGGCCTTCATACCGAAGGGTTGCGAGATTGCCGTGCTTCATGGTGACCCGGCCAAGGGCAATGCGGACATCTTTTTCAAGGTGCCGGCAAACTTCGATATCCCGCGCCATTGGCATACCTCTGCGGAACGCATGGTTCTTGTGTCGGGAGAACTGCGGGTCACTTACGACGGTCAGGATCCGGTGACGCTGAAGCCCGGAATGTATGCCTATGGGCCGGCGAAGGCACCGCACAAGGCTTATTGCGCAAAAGGAGACCCATGCGTGCTGTTCATCGCATTTGAGTCTGCGATTGATGCGCATCCAACCGAGCCCAAAGCCAAGTAACGACAGCGCAGACTGCGAAACGCATCCGCCGGGCCGGTAGAACCCGGCGCGGAACCTGGGCGGCGGCCGACGCGATTATCTGCCGGCCGTTTCTCCGTCCTGGTCGTCGTCGATGGTGGCGTTGTTGTTGAGGCTCGCCGGTCTGGCTGCGCGCGTGGCCGGCGTCTCCAGGCTCACGCGCCCCAGCGCACCACTGCGGTAATCGCCCAGCAGCGCTATCGCTGCCTTGTCAAAATCGAATGCGCCGCCCTTGATGCGGAAGCCGCGCTTCGCGGCGATGGCCTCGATCACGCTGACCCCGTCAATGGATTTGTCGTCGCCGGGTATGCCGTAACGCGTGGTCAGCGCCTTGGGGTAGCGCTCCAGTAAAACGTCTGCCAGATAAATGGCCACTTCGGACTCGATATAGGCCTTGATGCCGACGATGTGGCTGGCGGCGAGCATCAGGCCGTCGTCCGGATGTTCGATCTTCGGCGCCATCAGTCCCGGTGTGTCGGTGAGGCTCACCGTCGGCGACAGGTCGTAGCGGGCCAGCGCCTTGGTCACGGCCGGTTCGTCGCCAACCTTGGCTTTGCGCTGCTTGAGCAGGGCGTTGATCAATGTCGATTTGCCGACGTTGGGCACGCCCATGACCAGCATCCGCAGCGGTTTGAAATTGTCGTTGCGGTGGGGCGCGAGCTTCTTTGCGGCAGCGACGATTTTTGCCGCGTCGCCCGGTTTCTTCGCCGACAGCGCGATGGCCTTGACGTTTTTCTGCGCGTTGAAGAACGCCAGCCATTGCGGCGTGATGTCGGCATCGGCGATATCCGCCTTGTTGAGCACCTTGAGGCAGGGGCGCTGGCGGTGCGTACGCAGCGATTCGATCAGCGGATTGGCACTCGCCATCGGGCAGCGCGCGTCGAGGATTTCAATCACGACGTCGTGATCCTTCATCGCCTTCTGGATCTTTTCGACGGCGACGGCCATGTGGCCGGGGAACCAGTTGATGCTCATGTCGTTAGCCGCCGGTCTGCAGGCGCGTGAAGCGTGGCTGGGTTCTGCCGTCGCTGATGACATTTTCGGCAAACATCGCGGCGGGGCGCACCCACATTTCTCCGGCGCCATACAGCGGACGATAGACGACCATCAGCTCGTGGGTTTCGGAATGACGGGCCATGCCGATCACTTCGTATTCGTTGCCTTTGTAATGGCGGTAACGGCCGGGTTCGATGATGTCAGGATTCTTTGCCACTGGGGATTTTCTGGTATGGCCGCGGGCGCGCCGGGCCGGAGTCGTATCGTGTCTATTCTACCGCAGTGCGCCATCATAACCAATTGTTTTTATTGATTTATTTGATGCGCTCTGGCATCGGTTATATTCCGGTGTCCATGTCACCGACCGCGGGCCTCCGTATTGCATTCGCCGGCATGGCCGCGCTTGCCGTGGCCATGGGCATCGGCCGTTTCGCATTTACGCCGCTGTTGCCGCTGATGCAGGACGACGCGGGCCTGAGTGTGGTCGCCGGCGGTTATCTTGCGTCCGCCAATTATCTCGGTTACCTCATCGGAGCGCTGCTGGCGACGCGCCTGCGGGTACGCGACGAGGTCGCAGTGCTGGGCAGCATGCTGGTGATTGCGGCCACCACGCTGGCGATGGGCGTGATCGACAACTATTCGGCGTGGCTCGCGTTGCGGCTGGTTGCCGGCATCACCAATGCATGGATTGCGATTTTCGCGTTTTCGTGGTGCCTGGACCGGCTGGCGGTGCTGGGCAAGCCGGTGTTGAACAGCCTGATTTTTGCCGGCGTCGGTTTCGGCACCATGGTCGTGGGCGTGATCTGCGCCGTGCTGATGCAGGTGCCGCTGGGCTCGGCGCAGTTGTGGCTGGTGCTGGGCGTGCTGGCGCTGGTGGTGACGGTCGTGGTGTGGCCGGTGTATTGCAGCGGCGGGGGGCGGACACATCGTGATGCCGTGCCGGTTCCGGCAGGGGCCTCACCCTGGACCCGTGATGCGCTGCGGCTGGTGTTCTGTTTCGGTGTAGCCGGTTTCGGTTACATCATTCCGGCGACCTTCCTGCCGGCGATGGCGCGCCGGATCATCAGCGATCCGGCGGTGTTCGGCTGGGCGTGGCCGGTGTTCGGCGCAGCAGCGATGATCTCGACGATTTTTGCCGCGGCGCTGCTGCGCGATTTTGCGCCGCGCCGCGTGTGGATGGGATGCCATCTGGTGATGGCGTTCGGCGTGGTCGTGCCGGTGTTCTGGAGCGGCATCGTTGCGATCATGGTGGCGGCGCTATGTGTCGGCGGCACCTTCATGGTGGTGACGATGCTGAGCATCCAGGAGGCGCGCGCGGTGTCCGGCACCCACGCGGTACGGCTGACGGCGGCGATGACCGCATCGTTCGCGGCCGGCCAGATCCTGGGACCGATTGTTGCCAGCGTGCTGTTCGATGCCGGTTTCGGTTTTGCCAGCGGCCTGCTGCTCGCGGGCGCGTTGCTCACGTTTTCAGCAGCCCTGTTGTGGCGCCCGGCGCCGGAAAGGTCGTCCGCATGACCCCGATGTTTCGCAGTTCGCTGTTGATGGCCGCCGGAATCGCATTGCTTACCGCCAACGACGCGGCGAGCAAATATCTGGTGCAGACCTATCCGGTCGGGCAGGTGATCTGCCTGCGGCAATTGTCCACGCTGCTGGTGATCATCCCGTACCTGACGGCGCTGCAGCGCTGGGGCCAGCTGCGGGTGACGGACTGGAATGGCCAGTTCGTGCGCGGGCTGCTGTTCGTGATCGGCTCGGCGTTCATCGTCTGGAGCCTGCGTGAACTGCCGCTGGCCGTTGCGATCACGATGCTGTTTGCGAGCCCGATCTTCATGGTGCTGTTCTCGGCGCCGGTACTGGGCGAGCGCGTCGGGCGGCACCGCTGGATCGCCGTGGTCGGCGGTTTCGCCGGCGTGCTGGTGATCATGCGTCCCGGCGGCGAGTCGTTCCAGTGGGCGCTGCTGATGCCGGTGATCGGCGCCATGGTCAATGCGCTGCGCGACGTGATGACCCGCAAGCTCTCGCGCACCGAAACTTCGCTGGCCATCCTGTTCTGGTCCAACATCATTTTGATGCTGGGGGGCGCTGTGACCGCGCCGTTCGGCTGGGTGGCGGTGGATGGCCACGGCGCGTTCTGGTTCATCGCCGCGGGAATCTTCAACGGCCTCGCGCATTTCCTGATTATCGAAGCGCTGCGCACCGGCGAAGCATCGATGGTGGCGCCGATCCGCTACACTGCATTGCTGTGGGCGGCGCTGATCGGTTTCGTGGTGTGGGGTGAGCTGCCCGGGCTGTGGCTGTGGATCGGGGCCGCAGTCATCGTCGGCAGCAACCTCTACATGATCCGGGCGGAGC
>JBFKCU010000222.1:0-5118 GCA_041620115.1 Burkholderiales bacterium
CCTGCTGGCCGAGGCTGTCGCTCAGCTTCGCCGCCACCGTGCGCGCCATGGTGTCTGTCCCGCCGCCGGGGGCATAGCCGACCAGGAAACGGATGGGTTTGACCGGATAGGCGTCTGCCGCGATCGCACTGCCGGCCGCGGCGACCACCGCCGTCAGGGCAATACTGATAATGAATCTTTTCATGGTCTGCTCCTCGTCGCTATCGTTATACGGTCAGCCCGCTGCCACGGCCTGCAGTTTCGGATTGCGCACCTGCTTCACCACGGCGTCGGCGAATGACCGCGTGTTGCCCCTGCCGCCGAGGTCGCCGGTGCGGGCATTTGCATCCGCCAGCGCCGCGTCCACCGCCATCTGTATCGCCTGGCAGGCCTGCTGATACGCCGGCTTGCCGTGGCGCAGGCCCAGCCATTCGAGCAGCAGCGCCGCGGACAGGATCATGCCGCTGGGATTGGCGATGCCCTTGCCGGCAATGTCCGGCGCCGAGCCGTGGCCGGCATTGGCGATCGCGTGTTTGTCACCGGCGTTGATTGCGGCGGCCAGCCCGAGCCCGCCTGACAGCGCGACCGCGAGGTTGGACAGGATGTCACCGAACATGTTGGTGATCAGGATCACGTCGTGGCGCTCGGGCCGGCTGTAGATGTCGGCCGCCATCGCATCCATGTCCATTTCCTTCAGCGTGATCGCCGGATGCGCTTTCGCTTCGGCATAAGCCTCACCCATGAACAGGCCGTCGGTCATCTGCAGCACATGGCGCTTGCCTACCGCGGTAATGCGTTTGCTGCGGCGCGCGGCGTAATCGAACGCGACCTTCGCAATCCGCCGCGAACCCTGGCGCGTGATCTTGCGCACCGACAGCGCCACGTCTTCGGTCGGCATGAATTCACCGATGCCCTGGTACATGGTGCGGTCGGAGTAAAAGCCCTCGGTGTTCTCGCGCACGATCAGCACGTCAAGGTCGCGACGCGCATCGGGCATGCCCGGGCGGCTGCGTGCCGGACGCAGGTTGGCGTAGAGGTCGAGCCGCTTGCGGATGGTGCCGGGTATGTTGATGCCACCCTCGGCCAGCGGCGGGTAGTCGGTCATGCCGCAGGGGCCGACAATGACCCCGTCAGCATCGATGGCCGCCTGCAGGGCTGCATCGGTCAGCGTGGTGCCGTGCCTGCGATGGCTGGCCATGCCGACCTCGATGTCTGTAAAGCGCAGACCGAGTGAAAACTCCGCATCCGCCGCTTTCACCACCGCCACTGCCGCAGCGATGATTTCCGGCCCGATATCGTCTCCCGCCATGACCACCAGATTCATTTACACAGTTCCTTTTTCGGATCCGTTGATGTCAGCCGCTGCAATCCTTACTCGGCCTTGATGTTCGCCTCTTTGACGACCTTGACCCAGCGCTGGTAATCACGCTGGATGCGCTCGCCGAATTTCTGCGGCGTGCCGCCGGTCGGCACCATGCCCTGGGTATCGAGATTCTTCTTCATCTCGGCATCTTCCAGCGCCTTGTTGATGCCGGCGTTGAGGCGGTCGATCGCCGCCTGCGGCGTGCCGCGCGGCGCCATGGTGCCGAACCACAGTTCCACGTCATAACCCGGCAGGGTTTCCGCGACCGTGGGCACGTCGGGTACTGCATGCCAGCGCTTGGCCGTGGTCACCGCCAGCGGACGCAGCTTGCCGCTCTGGAAATGCGGCAACACCGGCAACAGACTGCCGACGATGATGGGCACCTGTCCCGACAACAGGTCGGTCATCGCCGCGCCCGTGCTCTTGTACGGGATATGCACCATCCTGATCTTCGCCATGGAATTGAGCAGCTCGGTGGACAGGTGCGTCAGCCCGCCGACACCGCTCGAAGCGTAGGTCATCGCACCCGGTTTTGCCCGGGCCAGCGCAATGAATTCCTTCATGTTTTTCGGCGGTAATGACGGATGCACGGTAACGACGAAGGGCGTGATGCCGAATTCGGCGACCGGGATGATCGAATTGATCGGGTCAAATGCGGGCTTGTGCGTGGCCGAACTCGCCGAGAAACTGCCGGACATCATCATGATGGTGTAACCGTCTGGCGCGGCTTTGGCCACGGCCTCCATGCCGATGATGCCGCCGGCACCACCACGGTTTTCCACGACAAACTGCTGCCCCAGCGCCGCGCCGAGTTTCGCCGAGAACTGCCGCGCGGTCAGGTCGCTGCCGCCACCGGGCGCAAAGGGCACGATCACCCGCACCGGCTTCACCGGATAGGACTGCGCAGACGCCATGGCGGCCGCAGCAAACGCCGCGACACCGACTAACGCGAAAAATCCGGAACGAACAGCGGCTGTTGCCATAAAGTCCTCCTGAAGTACGCTGGGTGGCTGGCGCTGAGCGGACAAACCCGGCTGGCATCGCGACTGTCTTCTTTACCGCAGCGCTTTCTTGGCGGCTGCAGGCCTGCAGTGCTGACTCCAGCGTCGGCGCAGTATTGCATAATATGGAAATAATATGCAATCCTGCAGGCCTCATCCGCCCGATCGCCCTGCCCACCCAGAGCCATGCGCCACGACGCCCCGCCACTGACCCCGCTGCAGCAGCGCGTTGCCCGGGAAATCATTGCGCTGGCCCGTCGCGACAACCGCCCCGCCGGCTACCATCTGCCCAAGCTGGCGCTGGCCCGTGAAATCGGCACTTCGCACAACCCGGTAGAGGCTGCGCTGGCCCATCTCGCCGGCATCGGCGTGGTCCGCCACGAACCCGACCGTGGCTATTTTCTCGCCCGCGACGCCCATCAACTCGGAACCGCTGCAAGGAAGCTCGCGCCTGCCGGCGACGATCCTCTGTATCTGCGCATCGCGTCCCTGCGGTTGACGCACCGGCTGCCGGACGTGATCACGGAAAGCGATTTGATCCGCCGCTTCCGCACGTCACGCAGCGCCGTACGCAAGGCACTGACGCGCATTCAGCAGGAAGGCTGGGCCGAACGGCGCGCCGGTCATGGCTGGGCCTTCCTGCCGCTGATCGATTCGGTGGAAGCCTACGAAGAAAACTACGAAATTCGCCGGGTACTCGAACCCGCGTGCCTGCTCAGCTCGAAATTTGCCGCAGCACCCGGCGAACTGGAAACACTGAAACGCCAGCAGGCCTTCATGGCGGCCGGCGGCTACGGCGCGATGACCCCGGTCGAATGGGCGGACATCAACTCGCGCTTCCACGAGACGCTGGCGCGCTGGTCAGGCAACCGCTTCATGCTGCAGACCATGCGCCGGCTCAACCAGTTGCGCAAACTCGTCGAGTACCGCGCTGTCGCCGGCGCCCCCAATGTGCGCGCGCGGCAGGCGGGTGAGCATCTGCGCATCCTCGAGGCCATAGGCCGCGGCGACCGCACGGGTGCCGCCGAATTATTGCGCAAGCACCTGGACGGCGCACGCCGGCAGAAAGTGCAGCCAGGCCATTTCAGAGCAGCCGGAAAGTGAGAACCGCATGACCCGGATACTGATCACCGGCGCCGCCGGCGCCATCGGCAGCACGCTGCGCACGGGCTTGCGCGGCAGGTATCCTCTGCTCCGCCTGAGCGATGTGCGTGATGTCGGCGCAATCCTGGACCGCGAGGAATTCATTCCGGCGGAACTGGGCGACCATGAAGCGGTCAAGACCGCGATGAAAGGCGTCGATTGCGTGGTGCATCTGGGCGGCATCCCGCGCGAGGCGCCGTGGCCGCCCATCCTCAACGCCAACATCATCGGCACCTACAACGTATTCGAAGCCGCGCGCGAATGCCAGGTCAAACGCGTGGTATTCGCCAGCTCCAATCATGTGGTGGGCTATCACCGGGCGGCGCAGACTATCGGCATCGACGTCGAGCCCCGGCCCGACAGTCGCTACGGCGTATCCAAGGTTTATGGCGAGGCGCTGGGCCGGCTGTATGCCGACAAACACGGTCTGAGCGTGGCCTGCCTGCGCATCGGCTCGTTTCGCGAACAGCCGGGAGACGCGCGGCAACTCGCCACCTGGATCAGCCCGCGCGACATGGTGCAGCTGGTGCGCTGCTGCATCGACGCACCGGACTATCGTTTTCTGGTGCTCTATGGCGTCTCAAACAACACGCGCAACCGCTGGAAAAATCCGCACGCGGCACGCATCGGCTATGCGCCGCAGGACAATGCCGAAGCGTACGCTGCCGCAGTGGAACAGAAAACGGACAAGGACGCCGCGGCGGAATTCCACGGCGGCGCCTTCTGCGACCTTGAATTAACCAATAAAATCAACAATATAGATTAGTCCGCCGCGGATACCTCAAACACGGTATTTCGCCACGGTCTTCCAGTCGATTTCGAAACCGAAGCCCGGCAGATTGTTCATATGCACCTGACCATCCCTGACCTGCGCGCGTTCGGTAAAGAGTTCAAACCACAGCGGATCGCGGTCGGCATTGCCGTGCGATTCCACACCGAAGCCCAGTCGCGGAAATGCCGACACCAGGTGCGCATGGATTTCCGGCACCAGATGCGGCGCCACGCGCACGCCATGCTGCTCGGCGAGGTGGCTGACGCGCAATGACTCGGTAAAACCGGCAAAACGCGTGGCATCGAACTGCATGAAACCGAGTGCGCCGCTGGTGATGAAATCGCGCGCAGTGAACCGTGTCATCTCGCGCTCGCCGTGCGCCAGCGGAATGGTCGTGTTCTTCGCCAGCACAGCAAAATCCGCCGGCTGCAGATACCAGTGCAGCGGCTCCTCCAGCCAGTAAATGTCGTACGACTCCACTGCATGCGCAAAGCGGATACATTCCTCGAGATCGTAGGCTGCATTCATGTCCAGCATCAGCAGCACGTCCTTGCCGATGGCCGCGCGCGTCATTTTGATGCGCTCCACTTCCTTCTCGATGCTGAGCCCCGCGGTTTTCAGCTTGACCGCGCGGTAACCGCGCTTGACGAAATCCGCGAGCTCGTCGGCACAGGCCTTCAACGGCGCATCGAGCTCGTAATAACCGCCGGTGGCATAAGTGAACAGCGGCTTGCCGTCACCACCGAGCAACTGCCATACAGGTCGCTCCATCGCCTTGCCCTTGATGTCCCACAAGGCAATGTCGATACCGCCGATCGCCGCCATGATCTGCGGCCGGTCTCCGCGCGACATCGGCTGCG
>JBFKCU010000223.1:0-5103 GCA_041620115.1 Burkholderiales bacterium
GCTGCCACCGCGGGCGGAGCATCGCCGCTGAGAATCCGGCGGATTGCGCGGATCACGTCGAAGAAATACGCGCGAGACAATCCGCGAACGACAGGCCGCAGCCGGTACAGCAGCGTTAAGCGCTCCTTCAGATTAGCGCAAGGCTCAGCCCGGGAAACATAATCACCGCGATCAGTACCAGCAACATGATCATCGCAAACGGAAATGCGCCGGCAAAAATATCGTATAAGGTGATCGACGGATCATCGATCGCGCTCTTGACCGTAAACACGGACAAACCCAGCGGCGGGGTCAGCAGGCCGATCTCTGCGCCGATCACGGTCACCACACCGAACCACACCAGGTCACCGCCGAACGCGACCACCGCGGTCATGAACAGCGGCGCGGCGATCAGGATGATGGAGGCGGTGTCGAGCACAGTCCCGGCGACAATCAGCACGATGACGTAGACCGCGATCAGTTCGTTGAGGCCGAAATTCATGCCGGTCAGCCATTCGCCGAACGCTGTGGGCACGCCGGCAATGCCGAGCATGCGGCTGTACATATTGGCGGCAATGATCAGGAACAGCAGTGTCGCGGAGATATAGCCCGCTTCGACGAAGACATCCCACAGGTCGCGCCAGCCGAGCGCGCGGCGCATGACGCCGATGATCAGCGCCAGCAAAGCACCCAGAGCCCCGGCCTCGGTTGCAGTGACGACACCGCCGTAGATGCCGCCAAGCACCGATATGACCAGAACGAGCACGGGCGCGAGTTTTTGCAGCTTTTGCAGCAGGGTGAACTGAGGACCGGTGCTGTCATCGACCGTACCACCGACGAACTTCGGCGTGAAATGGGCCATCAGCACGATGCCCAGACAAAAACATACAGCGAGCAGCACACCGGGAATGAGCCCCGCCAGAAACATGTGGCCCACGGACTGTTCGGCGACAAACGCGTAGATGATCATCATCACGCTCGGCGGAATCAGCATCCCCAGCACCGAACTGCCGGCCACCACGCCTACGGAGAAACGCCGGCCGTAGTTGAGGCGTTTCATTTCCGGCATGGAGACGCGCGTAAACACCGATGCCGATGCGATCGACGAGCCGGTGACCGAGGCGAACAGCGCGTTGGCGGCCACCGTGCCCATGCCGAGTCCGCCGCGGATGCGGCGGAAGGCGTCGTTCGCGACATCGTAGACGTCACGGCCGATGCCCACCTTGCTCACGATCAGGCCCATCATCATGAACAGCGGGATGGTGGCAAAGTTGTAATCAGAAACCGCGTCGCCGACCGACACCGTCAGCAGGTTGATTGCAAGGTCGAGGCGGTCGCGCATCAGCCATACACCCAGAACGGACACCGTGCCCAGAGCGATCGGCACATACAGTCCGCAATAAATCAGGATGACGACCAGGACGATGGACGCGATGCCGATCTCGACGGGACCCACGTCAGCCACCCCGCAGCAAGTGAGAGCGATCGGCCTTCAATCACGCCCCGCAGGGCGAAATTCCCGCCACGCTGACACAAGAAATGCGAGGATCGCGGCGACTGCGCCGACCACGATGATCAGCTTGACCGGCCATTCCGGAACGGTGAACAACTGCGCCGTGCCCTTGAATTCGCCGTTGCGGTACGACTCCATGAGCCGCGGCACGCCGCCGACCACGATCAGGGTCAGGAACGCGACGGAGACCAGGTCAAAGAACGCGCGCATCGAGCGCGCAAGAACCGGCAGGCGTTGATCGAGAATGGTGAGCAGCCCGTCCGATCGCATCAGCCGCCCCGAGCGCACCGCATCCCCGAGCTGCAGGAACACGATAGCCACCAGGGACAGTTCGACGATTTCGTGGACGCCGAGGATGGAATTGGAGAAAAACGTGCGGCCCAGGGAGTCCGCGTTGATCAGCACCAGCAGCGACACCACCAGCAATGCACCGGCGACGTTCATGCCGGCGAGCACCCGGAACAGTATGCGTACCGGCGCGCTGGATTCCCTGGTCACTGGATGACCCGGTTACTCGCGGTCCCAGTTCCGCAGCGGCTTGGCGCCGTCCGCGCGCAACGCATCCATGTAAGCGCCCAGCACCTTGCTGCCGGGCTTGCCCTTGCCGTCCATCGCCGCCGCCCATTCCTTCGCCAGGTTCGGCATGCCCTTGGCCCAGGCCAGGCGCTGCTGCTCGGACATCACGTTAATCGTGCCGCCGGCCTTGGTGAATGCCTGCTCGCTCGACTTGCCTTTTTCGTCGGCAATCTTCGCCAGCCGGTCGCGGTAGGCTACGGCAACCTCCTGGATCACCTTCTTCACGTCATCCGGCAGGCGCTTCCATGACTCGGCATTCGCGGTGACGACCTTGGTATTGACCGCGCCCAGATCCGCCTTGAGCATTTGCGGTGCCACTTCGGCCAGCTTGAAGCTGACCGCCGCTTCCGTCCACAGGAATGCGCCGCTGACCACGCCCGTCTGGATGTTGTTGTAGTACGTGGTGAGCGGTCCCGCCACACCCGTGGCACCCAGTCCGTCGAGATACCGCAGATTGGTGCCCGCACCGGCGATCTTCAGGCCTTGGAAATCGGAGAGTTGCTTGACCGGGGTCTTGCTGAACAGCTGGTAGCTGTCGAGCACCACGCCGGTGGCCAGGTACACCTGCCCCTGTTCCGCAAACTCCTGTTTCATTTCCGGGAACTGCTGCGCGAGCTTGTCCAGCGTGCGCGCGACCAGCAGCGGATCGGTGGAGATGAACGGCGTCACATAGGCCAGCGCCTGCATCGGCACCTTGTCAGTGTGAAACGGCGTGGTCACCACGCCGATGTCGCCCAGCCCGCGTTTCAGGCCCTCAAGCACACCACCGGGCTTCACGATCTGCCCGCCCCAAGCCTGGTTCCAGCGGATCTTGTATTTGTTGCCCGCGGCAGCAAGACGCTTGTCGACTTCGGGAATGAAATACTCGGAAAATTCCTTGACCCACATCGCCCTGACCGGATAACCGTCGATGGCCGTCAGGTTGATGGTTTGTTGCGCTGATGCGGGCAGCGCCAGTGCAAATACGCTCAGAACTGATGCGGCGAGCACGCGCACGCAACCGCTCCGCTTCATCGAATGAAAATAGGCCATGACTTGCTCCTCCTATTAGGCTTGGATTTTTTTCTTGCTGTGCAGGCTCTCGACCCTGGAAAGGTGAGCATTGCACATTAGCCATCAAATATGTTGACAGCAAATTACAGTATATCGATACTTTTCGATGTGTCAATAAAATATCGACATTTTTACCCCCTGGGAGATCGTAATGAACAAGAAGACTCTGGCCATCCTGGGCTGTTGCCTGATTTCAGGATTGGTCTTGGCACAACCCAACCGTGACCAATCACCGGAGCAACCTGACCGCATTTTCTACAACGCAAAGATCCTGACCGTTGACCAGAGTTTTTCCGTCGCCAGCGCCATTGCCATACGCGGCGAGCGCATTTTAGCCGTGGGCGACACCGCAGCCATCCGCAAACTGGCCGGCCCGTCGACACAGCAGACCGATCTCAACGGGCGCACCATGCTGCCCGGATTGATCGACAATCACCTGCATTACCTGCGCGGCTCGAACTTCATGCCATACGAGGCGCGGCTCGAAGGCGTGCTGTCGCGCAAGGAGGCACTTGAAAGAATCGCGGCGCGCGCGCGCGAACTCGGTCCGGGTAGCGAGATCGGGAAATGGATCTTCGTCATCGGCGGCTGGCACGAGCAGCAATTCGCTGACAAGCCCGGTGGTTTCACGCAGGAGGAGCTTGATCAGGCCGCACCGAATAACCCGGTCTACATCCAGAAGACCTATCAGGACTTCTACATGAACAGCCTGGCAATCAAGCATATCGCGCCGGCCATAGGCGATCTGTACAAAGGCTCGGCGCATGTGCGCACCAACAATTTCGACGGCCGCAAGGTGCTCTATGCCGCGCTGAAATACATGCCGCGCGCCGCGTCCACCGAAGCCGTGGCCGACAGCAGCAAGAAACCGAAAGTAGCGGGGGACTTCGGCGTCGAAGAATGGGTCGTCACCGACATGGCGCAGCGCATGCGCGAAGTGAAGGCATTCAACACCCAGTTGAACAGCCTCGGCCTCACCACTGTCTACGACATGGGATATCTCGACGGGCCCTATGAGCCGGTGCATCTGCTGCACAAGAAGAATGAACTGACGGTGCGCGTGTATTACCCCTTGCAGTACTACACGCGCCGCACACAGGACATACCCAAAGTCGTCGAAATGATCGGTCGTGAAAAGCCGCTCAGCCACAACGACTGGGTCGGCGTGCTGGGCATGGGCGAACACGTCTGGGGACCGCTGCACGACTCCGCATTCGTGCCCAAGAGAATTTTCCCCAAGGAGGAATTCGATCGCTTCCAGACCCTGGCCACGGCGGCCGCCAAACACGGCTGGCCCATCCAGGAACATGCCGCCGTCGATTCAACCATTCGCGGCCTGCTCTACCTGTCGGAAGACATTGCCAAGCAATACCCGATCCGCGATCTGCGCTGGACGCTTGCGCACGTGGAGTGGATTACCCCGGAATCCCTGGAATGGGCGAAACGTCTCGGCTGGCTGATCGCCCTGCACAATCACACGGTCAAACCGAAACTGCCGGGCTCGGCCAAACCGCCGGCGCGCATGATCCAGGACAGCGGCATCACCTGGGGCCTGGGCTCCGACGGCACCATCGTCGCAACCATCAATCCGTTCCACACGATCTGGGAATACACCGCAGGGAAAATTTTCCCGGACATCGTCGCCTACGACTCGGTGATCACGCGCGAAGAAGCGCTGATTGCCCACACCCGTTCCAATGCCTATCTCCTGTTCAAGGAAAAGGATCTCGGCACACTGGAACCCGGCAAGCTTGCCGATCTGGTCGTGCTGGACCGCGACTACATGACGATACCGGTTGACGACATCCGCAACATCAAGCCGGTACTGACCATGGTTGGCGGCAAGATCGTCTATGAGCGCACGAAGTAGCTCATCGCAGGAGCCTTTTGAGGAAACTATTTTTAAGGAAACCGCCAATGCCGGAACAGTTAAGCAACGTGCATTCCAGCCTGACGCTGGAGCAGGCCTCGCGCATCGTCGA
>JBFKCU010000224.1:0-5079 GCA_041620115.1 Burkholderiales bacterium
ATCATGGCCGGACTTCCCTGCCGCATTGAACACATGCATAAGTCTGCAAAGCTCATTCTTGCCCTGATGGCCGCCGGTGCGGTGGCCCTGGCTGCTTTTGCGATCTGGGACGTCAAGCCCGCGGCGCCGCAGGTGACTTTCGTGTCAATCAAGGGCGAGCGGATCACCACCGCGGATCTCCGGGGCAAGGTGGTGCTGGTCAATTTCTGGGCGACCGATTGCGTCATCTGCATCCGGGAAATGCCCGAGCTCGTTTCCATTTATCGCAGGTATCAGGCGCAGGGATTCGAAACCATTGCGGTGGCGATGAAATATGACCCGCCCAACTATGTGCTCGCTTACGCTGAGAAGAACCGCCTACCCTTTACCGTTGCGCTCGATCCCATGGGGGAACTGGCCCGGGCGTTCGGCGACGTGAAACTGACGCCAACGACTTTTGTCATCGACAAACAGGGCAGGGTGATTACGCGCATCCAGGGAGAACCGGACTTTCCCCGCCTGCACGTGCTGCTGCAAGAAAAGCTGCGCGAATCCTGAGTCGTACTGCTTACACCACGCCGGCTTCGTGCGCCTGCTGGTCGGCGTGATAGGAAGATCTGACCAGCGGGCCGCTTGCCGCGTGCTGAAAGCCCATGCGTGCAGCTTCGACGGCATACATGTCGAACGTGGCCGGCTCTACATAGCGCAGCACCGGCAGATGGTGAGCCGACGGCTGCAGGTACTGGCCTATGGTGAGCATGTCGACGTCGTGCGCGCGCAGGTCGCGCATGACTTCAAGAATCTCCGCGTCGGTTTCGCCCAGGCCCACCATCAAACCGGATTTGGCCGGGATGTGCGGGAAGCGCGCCTTGAATTCCTTGAGCAGCTTAAGCGAATGCGCGTAGTCCGAACCCGGGCGCGCCTGCTTGTAGAGCCGCGGCACAGTCTCCAAATTGTGATTCATGACGTCGGGCGGGCAGGCGGACAGGATGTCCAGCGCGACATCGAGGCGGCCGCGGAAGTCCGGCACGAGGACTTCGATGCGCGTCTGCGGCGAGAGCTCGCGCACGGCGCGGATGCAGTCCTTGAAATGCTGTGCGCCGCCGTCGCGCAGGTCGTCGCGGTCGACGCTGGTGATCACCACGTACTTGAGCTTCAGCGCCGCGATGGTTTCCGCGAGGTGCCGCGGTTCCTCCGTATCCGGCGGCTTCGGGCGACCGTGCGCGACATCGCAGAACGGGCAGCGCCGCGTGCACAGGTCGCCGAGGATCATGAAGGTCGCGGTGCCCTTGCCGAAACATTCACCGATGTTGGGGCAGGTTGCTTCCTCGCACACGGTGTGCAGTTTTTGCTTGCGCAGGATGTCCTTGATTTCCTGGAAGCGCGCGCTGTTGCCAAGCCGCACACGGATCCAGTCCGGTTTTTTCAGCGGCGTCACCGGCACCACCTTGATCGGAATGCGCGCGGTTTTCTCGCGGCCCTTCTGTTTTTCGCCAGTCGTCGTCATTGCAATGCTTCCCTGATGGACTGAATCAGCCGGTTGCCGATCAGCGTCTTGGTGTCGGTGATGCCCAGGTCCCGCGTGCGGGTCACTTCGAGTCCCGCGTAGCCGCAGGGGTTGATCGCGTGGAACGGCGCCAGATCGACGTCCACGTTCAAAGCGATTCCGTGGTAGCAGCACCCGTTTTTCACGCGCAGGCCCAGCGCGGCGATCTTGGCCGCTCCGACATAAACGCCGGGTGCGTCCACGCGGCCGTGCGCGTCGATACCGTAGCCGGCAAGCAGGCGGATGACCGCCTGTTCCATCTGCCGCACCAGCGGCCGGATGGTGATCCCGCGGCGGCGCATGTCGAGCAGCAGGTAGGCGACCAGCTGCCCCGGGCCATGGTAGGTGATCTGTCCGCCGCGGTCCACGCGCACTACCGCAATCCCGTTGTCGATGCGGGGCCAGTGTTCGGGTTTGCCGGCGATACCCACGGTGTAAACCGGCGGGTGCTCGAGCAGCCACAGCTCGTCCGGTGTCTGGCCGTCGCGCGCCAGCGTGAACTCGCGCATGCGGTTCCAGGTGGGCTCGTACGGCACCAGTCCCAGCCGGTGGACGACCAGCGGTTCTGTTGTGATGGCGGCGGGGTCTGCAGCAAGACTGGAGACCGGGCCAACCTGTACGGGGGTTGTCTGCATCGAATGATGGGATAATTGCGCGACCATTATAGGACGATCGGGAGTTCGCGGTGCGAGGCTACATTCTGGGGGCGGGATTGCTGTGCGCGGTGCTGGGCGCGGGTATGCCTGCGACAGCCGCTGAAACTGCCGGCGAGTATGGCGCCAATCTCAGCCGGATCTATTTTGCACACCAGCGCCTGCTCGCCTTGCGCGAGGCCTGCGATCAGGCGTTGCCGGACCAGAGCAAGGTCCACGCGAAGGCCTATGCGACATGGCAGGCCCGGCACAAGGATCTGCTGAGCGAACTCGACAAACGGCTGACGCTGATGATCCGTGGCGCGTCCAAAGATGAAAAAGAGTACATGCGCAACATCGGCAAGTACGAGGGGGCGATCCTTGAAGAGCGCAATGACTACCGCGACAAGTTTGCGGCGCAGCCGCGCGAGGAAGTCGAACGCCTGTGCCGCGACTATCCGAATTACCTGGTCGGCTCGGGATCAGACTTCCACAAGGATTACGCCGACGAGTTGCGCGAGTTGCGCAAACGCAAGCTGCCAAAGTAGGTTGCGCGTGACTGCCGCGGGATGATCCGGTGAACACAACCAACCGCACGCTTGCCGTCATTTGCCTGATCTGGGCCGCGGCGCTGGTGCTCTCCGGCATCAGGCCGTACGACCGCCTGACCTGGTTCATGGAGGTGCTGCCGGTACTGATTGCCGCGCCGCTGCTGTTGGCGTCGCGCGAGCGCCTGCCGCTGACACAACTCGCCTATGTGCTGATCGCGGTTCACGGCCTGATCCTGATTTATGGCGGCGCTTATACCTATGCGCGCGTGCCGGCAGGATTCTGGCTGCAGGAACTGCTGGGATTCTCCCGCAATCCGTATGACCGCGTCGGCCATCTGGCCCAGGGCTTCGTGCCGGCGATCGTCGCGCGCGAACTGCTGCTGCGCGTGTTCCGCATCGAAGGCCGGAAAATACTGTTCTTTCTGGTCTTGTGCGTGGCGCTGGCGATCAGCGCGTTTTATGAGCTGATCGAGTGGTGGGCGGCGCTGGTGATGGGCATGGAAGCGCATGAGTTTCTCGGCACGCAGGGTGATGTCTGGGATACACAGTGGGACATGTTTCTCGCCCTGACGGGCGCGGTGACAGCCCTGCTGCTCCTCGGCCGCTGGCATGACCGGCAGATTGCGCAATTTCGCTAGCGCGGCCTACAGCACCATCACGATCAGCGGCTGATCGCACAGTTCCTGATAAAGGGCGTCCAGTTGTTCGCGCGAGGTGGCGCGGATCACGCAGGTGGCGCTGAGGTATTTGCCCTTCTTGCTCGTTTTCATCGCCAGTGTCGCGCCGTCGAAATCAGGCGCATGGCGCCGGACCACGGCGAGCACGGCCTGCGCGAATTCCGGCTGGTTGTGGCCGAGGATTTTCAGCGGAAAGTCGCAGGGATATTCGATCAGCGAGGCTTGCGCCCCGTCGCGGTTCTCCGCCGTCACGCCGCCGTTCTCATGTTTTCCCGCTTGAACTGCTGGTAGAGCGCGTGCATGCGCCGGAACAGCGGTCCGGGCTTGCCGTCGCCGACAGGCTTGCCGTCGAGCGAGGTTACCGCGAGCACTTCCTTGGTCGAAGAGGTCACCCAGACCTCGTCGGCGCCGCGCACTTCCGCTTCGGTGACGGGACGCACTTCGACCTGGAACTCGCGGGCACGCGCGATTTCCAGCACCACGTCGTAGGTGATGCCGGGCAACACCAGGTTGTCTTTCGGCGGGGTCAGCAGCACGCCGTCCTTGACCACGAAAACGTTGCTCGCGGAGGCCTCGGTCAGTTTGCCGTCACGAAACAGGATGGTTTCGGCGGCGCCGGCATCGACCGACAACTGGCGCAGCAGGCAGTTGCCGAGCAGGGACACCGACTTGATGTCGCAGTTCTCCCAGCGGTAGTCGCGCGCGGTGATGCAGGCCACGCCGGATTCCACCAGCGCCGGCGCCGGCGTGACCAGCGGCGTGCTCATCATGAAAACCGTCGGCGTTACGTTCTTGGGGAACGCGTGATCGCGTTTGGCGACCCCGCGGGTGATCTGCAGATAAATCGACTGATCGTCACCGGAGTTGCGCCGGATGATCTCGCTGGTCAGGTGCATCCACTCGGCATCGCTGTGCGGACTGGCGATGCGCACCTTGTCGAGACTGTAGCGGAGCCGGCGCAGGTGTTCGGCGAAGCGGAACGGCTGGCCGGAATAAACGGGGATTACCTCGTAGACGCCATCGCCGAAAATGAAGCCGCGGTCGAGCACGGGAATCCGCGCCTCGTCGATGGGCATGAAATCGCCGTTCAGGTAAACGATATCGCTCATGGAGATTCCGGGTGTCGCAGGGTGCAAGTGTATGACAAAGCGGCTATTTGAACAGCAGGCGCAAAGTGTCCCAGGCGCGGCCGAAAATGCCGGCGATGGGCACGCCTTCCAGCGCCACTACCGGCAGTTCGCGGTAGGGTTTGCCGTCGAGTTCAAGTTTCAGCGTGGCTACGCGCTGACCCGGACTGACGGGAGCCAGCAGCGGCTGCAGGCTTTCGACCGTCGCCTTGATCCTGCCGCTCTGGCCCTTGGGCAGCGCGACATAGAAGTCGCTGGTGAATCCGGCCTTGAGCGTGTCGGAGGCACCTTTCCACACGCGCAGTTCGGTGACCGGCTGATTGCGCGCGTACATGCGTACGCTGTCGTAGAACTGGAAACCCCAGTTGAGCAGTTTCTGGCTCTCGGTGGCACGCGCTGATTCGGATGCAGTGCCGAGAACCACGGATACCAGCCGTCGTTCGCCCCGCCGTGCCGAAGTCACCAGGCAGTAGCCTGCATTTTCGGTGTATCCGGTCTTGACACCGTCCACTGTGGAGTCCAGCCAGAGCAGGCGATTGCGGTTCGCCTGCGTGATGTTGTTGTAGC
>JBFKCU010000225.1:0-5068 GCA_041620115.1 Burkholderiales bacterium
AGCGCGAAATCCATGAACAGCCGGCCGATGCCGGTGCGTTCCATGAAGGCGCCGAAGAGCACGAACATGATCACGTAGGCCGCAGACACGCCCAGCGTGCCGCCAAAAATGCCTTCGGTGGTCAGGTACATGATTTCGATGATCTGTTCCGGCCGCGTTTTGGCGACGAAGAACGCGTAACCGAGGAAGATGAGGGCGGTGACCGGCAGCGCCAGGCCGATGATGCGCCGCGTGGCTTCAAGCACGATCAAGGTAAATATTGTCCCGAGCACCAGTTCAACCTGTGTCGGATCATCAACGAACACGAAGCGGGTCAGCAGGTGGTCGTGATTGAGCCAGATGTAGGCGACCGTGACGCAGGACGCGGCGATCAGCAGCCAGTCCCACCACGAGGCAATCGGCGTGTCCTGGCCCGCACCCAGCGTGCCACCGGCATCGTCGCGAACACCGCCGGAGGGCTTTTTACGGAAACTCGGGTACAGCAGAAATACCAGCGCCAGCGCGAACAGCAGATGGGTGCTGCGGAAGAAGAACTGCTGTGGCGCTCCGATGAAGGCGATGGTCAGGTGGTACACCGACATGCCGACGGCAATGACGGTGATCAGGACCTGCATGATCCGGGCAATGGGCATTCAGCAGACTCCGCTCAATAAAAAAGCAGCGGCACGAATCACTCGTGCCGCCGCTTTGATGCCGGTCTTACATGGCTTTGGCTTCTTGATAGAACTTCTTGGCGCCCGGATGGTAGGGGACGCCGACGTCGGCGGCCATGTCCTTGACGGTCAGGCCTTTGACGGCATTGACGACGTTGCCGAGGTTTTCGATATTGGCGGCGAGCGCCTTGGTGATGTCATAGACCAGCTTCTCGGGCAGCTTGCAGCTGGCGATCAGGTGGGTCCAGGTGCCGATGGTCTGCACATCCTTGTCCTGCTTGGGATAGCTGCCGGCCTTGATGATGCGCTTGTCGTAGCCCTTGTTGATTTTCTGCAGGGCGGCGAACTTGTCGTTGGGGAACTCGAGCACGCGGATGTCGCGGGCGGAGGCGAGGTCCATCACGGCCGATGCCGGCACCGTGGTGACGAGCATGAACATTTGCGCGTGGCCGTCTTTCAGCTGCGACACCGAATCGGTGTAGTTGCCGTGGTTGACCTTGGACAGCGAGCCGTAGTTGAGCCCGTAGACTTCCAGCGCATTGCGCGCCATCTGCTCACCGGTGTTGCCCTTCTGCTGCGTGGTCAGCACCTTGCCTTTGGCGTCGCCGACGGTCTTGATGCCGGCGTCGGCCAGTGCGACCGCATGGAAATACTGGAAGTAGAGCGTGGCGATCTGGCAGACATTGTCCTGCTTGCCCTTGAAAGGTTCGACGCCGTTGACGCCGTCCACTGACGACACTGCGTTGCCGAAACCGAGTTCGGCCTTGCCCGTGTTGACGCCGATGACGTTGGAGATGCCGGCGCCGGGCAGCACCTGCATGCTAGTGCCGGGGACGTTCTTTTCAATGACGCCCTGAATCGCGCCGCCCAGCGGATACCATGAACCGCCCTGCGGGCCGGTCATCATTTTGAGTTGTTGCGCGCCGACGCTGCCGGCAAAAGCGGCCGCCACGGCGAGCCCTGCTAACGATGCAATACGGGATGCTTTCATGACTCCTCCATCTGGTTGTGGTGCGGACAGACCGGGTTTGTTGTTGTTATGGGTCTGATGCCTGTGGATTGTGTGGTCTGGTACCGGTGTCGTCAAGCGCCGGGAAGCCAGGGCTTGATCCAGCCCAGCCCCGCTTCGGTGGTGGTGGCCGGCTTGTATTCGCAGCCGATCCAGCCCCGGTAACCGATCCGGTCGAGATGCTGGAACAGCCACGGGAAGTTGATTTCACCGGTGCCCGGCTCGTGGCGACCCGGGTTGTCGGCGAGCTGCATGTGCGGAATCAGCGCGAGGTTGGCCTCAATGGTGCGCGCGAGGTCGCCTTCCATGATCTGCATGTGGTAGATGTCGTACTGCACGAACAGATTGTCGGACCCCGTGGCCTTGATGATGTCCAGCGCCTGCTGGGTGTAATTCAGGAAAAATCCCGGAATGTCGCGGGTGTTGATGGCCTCGATCAGCAGCCTGATGCCGGCCTCTTTGAATTTGGGGGCGGCGAACTGCAGATTGCGGATGAAGGTTTCGCGCGCTTCGCCGGGGTCGAGATGGTGCGGCCGCACGCCGGCGAGGCAGTTCACCTGTTTGCAGCCCAGTGTGGTCGCGTAGTCGATGGCGCGGGCGACGCCTTCCTGGAATTCGGCGACCCGCTGCGGGTGGCAGGCGATGCCGCGCTCGCCCTGACCCCAGTTGCCGGCCGGCAGGTTGTGCAGCACCTGGGTCAGGCCGTTCTGCTTCAATGCGTCGGCGAGTGCGTTCTTGTCGTAGTCATACGGAAACAGGTATTCAACGCCCTTGAATCCGGCCCTGGCCGCGGCGGCAAAGCGGTCCATGAAAGCGACTTCGTTGAACATCATCGTGAGATTGGCGCAGAACCTGGGCATGGTGTGGACCTGAGGCTTAAGTTTCGGGAGTGGCCCATTATAATCATGCGCATGACAGCGGCTGGAAAAACGGGACAGGGAGCCGCGGTGGCGATCCTGCTTGCCGCGGGCGCGGGCTCGCGTTTCGGCGGCGGCAAGCTGCTGCATCCGCTGGAGGACGGCATCGCGATTGCGGCGCACGCCGCGCGTCATCTGCTGGACGCAGGGCTCGAAGTCACCGCCGTGGTGCGGCCCGGTGATTTTCCGGTGGCGGAACTGCTCGAGCAGGAAGGCTGCGCGGTGACGGTTTGCCCTGATGCCGACAAGGGCATGGGCGTCAGCCTGGCGCACGGCATCGGGGCGACGCGCGATGCGGGGGGCTGGATCGTCGCGCTGGCGGACATGCCGCGCATCCGGCCGGACACGATCAAACGCGTGGCGCAGGCGCTGGCCGAAGGGGCCGAGATCGCGGCGCCGGCTTATCAGGGGGATCGTGGCCATCCGGTCGGTTTCGGCCGGCGTTTTCGGCATGAATTGCAGGCGATGAGCGGCGACAGCGGTGCGCGCGCGATCGTGCAGCGCAATCAGGCGCTGGTGCGCGTGATCGACTGTGATGACCCGGGCGTGTTGCTCGACATCGACCGGCGCAGCGACCTGGTGCGCGGCGTGTGAGTAGATATTATTATAAGTAATTGATTTTAAAGGATATTTTATGTCACGCTTTACCGGCACCGAGGATTACGTCGCCACCGACGACCTGATGATGGCGGTCAATGCCGCGCTGGCGCTGGAGCGCCCGCTGCTGATCAAGGGCGAGCCCGGTACCGGCAAGACCATGCTGGCGCTGGAAGTGGCCAAGGCGCTCCAACGTCCGCTGTTCGAATGGCACATCAAGTCGACCACCAAGGCGCAGCACGGGCTGTATGAGTACGACGCGGTATCGCGGCTGCGCGATTCGCAGTTGGGTGACCCGAAGGTCAAGGACATCAGTAATTACATTGTGCAGGGCATGCTGTGGAAAGCCTTCACGGCGGATGAGCCTGCAGTGCTGCTGATCGACGAAGTGGATAAGGCCGATATCGAGTTCCCGAACGATCTGCTGCGCGAGCTCGACCGCATGGAGTTTTATGTCTACGAGACGCAACAGCTGATCAAGGCGAAACACCGGCCGCTGGTGATCATTACCAGCAACAATGAGAAGGAGCTGCCCGATGCCTTCCTGCGGCGCTGTTTCTTTCATTACATCCGTTTTCCCGATACCGAGACGATGGCGAAAATCGTCGATGTGCATTTTCCCGGCATCAAGAAGCAGCTGCTGAGCCAGGCGCTGAATGCCTTCTTCGAAATCCGCGAAGTGCCGGGGCTGAAGAAAAAACCGACCACATCCGAACTGCTGGACTGGCTGAAGCTGCTGATGGCCGAAGATATCCCGCCCGAGGCGCTCTACAGCCAGGACACGCACAAGATCGTGCCGCCGCTGCACGGGGCGCTGATCAAGAATGAGCAGGACGTGCATCTGTTCGAGCGGCTGGTGTTCATGTCGCGACGCAAGCAGTAACGCTGATTTCGCGCCATGACTTTGTCGCATCCGCGCCCGGACATCCTCATTTACATCATCGGTAAACTCCGGTGTCCTCGCGCGCCTGCTTCGCGTCCTGGCACGAACCTGGCGTTCCGCAAGGCCGATGATTGGGCGCGATGCTGATCGAATTTTTCCTCAAACTGCGCCAGGGCGGCGTGCCGGCGTCGATCAAGGAATTCCTGGTGCTGATCGAGGCGCTGCAGAAGCAGGTCGCGTTCGCCAGCGTCGACGACTTCTACCACCTCGCGCGCACCTGCCTGGTCAAGGATGAAAAATTCTTCGATCGCTATGACCTGGTGTTTGCCGCGTACTTCAAGGGCGTGGTGGGGATCGACGCCGCGGCCGCGGTGATCCCCGAGGAATGGCTGCGCAAGCTGGTCGAGAAACACCTGACCGACGAAGAGAAAAAACTGATCCAGTCGTTGGGCGGCTGGGACCAGCTGATGGAAACGCTGAAAAAGCGCCTCGAAGAACAGAAAGGCCGGCATCAGGGCGGCAGCAAATGGATCGGCACGGGGGGCACCAGCCCGTTCGGCGCCTACGGCTACAACCCCGAAGGCATACGCATCGGCCAGCACGAGTCGCGCAACCGCCGCGCGGTGAAAGTGTGGGACCAGCGCGAGTTCAGGAACCTCGACGACACCGTTGAACTGGGTACGCGCAACATCAAGGTGGCGCTCCGGAAGCTCAGGAAGTTCGCGCGTACCGGAGCGCCGGAAGAACTGGACATGGAAGACACCATTCGCTCGACGGCGAAAAACGCCGGCTGGCTGGATCTCAAGATGGTGCCGGAGCGGCACAACGCGGTGAAGGTGCTGTTGTTCCTCGACATCGGCGGCTCCATGGATGATCATATCCGCGTGTGCGAGCAGTTGTATTCGGCGACGCGCACCGAGTTCAAGCACCTGGAGTATTACTATTTCCACAATTTTCAGTCTGAGCGCGTGTGGAAGGATAATCGCCGTCGCGCCACCGAGCGCATGGC
>JBFKCU010000226.1:0-5053 GCA_041620115.1 Burkholderiales bacterium
GAAAGCCTGATCAAGGGACTCAAGCTGTGGCTGGACGATCTGCGCAGCGGTGATGTGCAGATGGTCGACCGTTCGGCATTCCGCGTCGGCGAGAATCTCGCCACGACGCCGGGTTCGGTGGTATACCGCAACCCTCTGATCGAATTGATCCAGTACGCACCGGCCACCGCAAAAGTGCGCACGGTGCCGATCGTGATTTTTCCGCCGTGGATCAACAAGTATTACATTCTCGACCTCAACGAAAAGAAGAGCCTGCTGCGTTACCTGGTGGCGCAGGGTTACACGGTGTTCGTCGTCAGCTGGAAAAATCCTGGTGCCGCGCAGGCGGATACCACCTTCGACGACTACCTGATGACCGGCATGCGCGAGGCGGTCGATGTGGCCTGCGCCATCTGTGAAACACCGCAGGTGCATGCGGTGGGTTACTGCATCGGCGGCACCGCACTGGCGGCGCTGATGGCCTGGTACAACGCAGAACATGGCGACACCGCGCATGTGCCCGTTGCGCACTGGACGTTGCTCACATCGCTGGTGGATTTTTCACGGCCGGGCGCGATCGAGGCTTTTCTCAACGAGGAAACCATCAACTCGCTGGAGCAGATGATGGCGCAACAGGGCTATCTCGACGGGCGCGACATGGCCCGCTCATTCCGCCTGCTGCGCCCGAACAGCCTGATCTGGCATTACGTGGTGCACAACTATCTTTATGGCGAGACCCCGCCGGCCTTTGATGTGCTTTACTGGAACACGGATGTCACGCGCATGCCGCGGGCGATGCACGCGTATTACCTGCGCGAGTTCTACCTGCACAACAAGCTGATCAAGAAGGATGGCCTCACGCTTGCCGGCCACGCCATTGACCTGGGCCGCATCCGCCAGCCGCTGTATGCCGTGGGTTGTGAGGAAGACCACATCGCGCCGTGGAAGGCGACCTTCAAGGTTGCAAATCACATCGCTGCGCCCGTGCATTACACGCTGTCGAGCTCGGGACATATCCTCGGCATCATCAATCCGCCGGTGACGCCCCCCAAACGCAGTTACTGGAGCGGTCGCTGTGAAGGCGAGAGCGCGGAGGCATGGCATAAGCAGCAGGATGAGGTGCAGGGCAGCTGGTGGGAACACTGGAGCGGCCGGCTCGCCACGCAATGCGGGCCGCTGGTCCCCGCGCGCACGCCGGGCGGACCGGGGTATCCGGTGCTGGGGCCGGCGCCGGGCACCTACGTGCACGAGGTGTAGCGGAGCATCCCTGCATCAGCCCGCCGGCGCGGTAAACCTGCCATTTTGTTAAGTTTGACCAGGCCGTGATTCACCGCCACGATTGCATAACGAATCAATGACCGGCGGCATCAAGCCGCGGCATCAGCGTGCAGGGGGGTGCGTGGATCGACCTTGGCTGGCGCAGGAAATGGTGTGGATGCTGGGAAGTCTGTGCCAGTTGCACCGGATTCCGTTCGATCCGGCACTGGTCGCGCAGCAGCATCCGCCGCCGCATACCGCGGTCACGTTTACCGAGGCTGCGACTGCGCTGGGTTTCAAGGTCGGACGCTGTGATACCACCGGGCGCAAGTTATCGGAACTGTCCTATCCCATGATCGCATTGCTGCGCGGTCCGGGCGCTGCCGCAGCCGGTGATGCCGAGCCGCCGGCGGCCACCCTCGCGCTGGTCGTCAAGGCGGACGCGGAGCGGGTGCTGTACTTCCGCGCGCACAGCAATGGTGGCGATACCATCCCGGCAGCCGAATTTACGCAGCGTTTCGAGCCGGCGGTGCTGCTGGTGACCCACGAGCCACGCCAGCATGCGCCGGGCGAGGCGCTGTGGTCGCGTGACCCGCAGCAGTTCGGCTTCGGCTGGTTTGTGCCGGAACTGCTGAAGCACAAGGCCATCTGGCGCGACGTGATGCTGGCGTCATTTGTGCTGCAGTTGGTCGGCCTGACCACACCGCTGTTTACCCAGGTCATCATCGACAAGGTCATTGTGCACCAGACCCAGAGCACGCTGATTGCGATTGCCGCCGGGCTGACGCTGTTCCTGTTGTTCAATGCGTTTCTGACCTGGCTGCGGCAGTATTTCATCCTCCATACCGGCAACCGCATCGATGCCGTTCTGGGCAGCCAGGTGTTCCGCCATCTGGTGCGGCTGCATCTGCGCTATTTCGAACAGCGGCCCACCGGCACCCTGATTGCGCGGCTGCACGGCGTTGAAACCATACGACAGTTCATCAGCGGCGCCGCGGTCACGCTGTTCCTCGATCTGCCGTTCCTGTTCGTGTTCCTGGCGGTGATGTTCTGGTACAGCTGGCAGCTGTCGCTGATTGCCGTGGCCACCGTCACCGCGCTGGCCATCCTCAGCCTGGTGATCACGCCCCGGTTGCGTGAGCGGGTCAACCAGCAGTTTCTCAGTGGCGCGCGCAACCAGGCATTCCTCACCGAGTATGTGGTCGGCATGGAGACCGTGAAATCGCTGCAGCTCGAGCCGTATCTCGAGCGCCGTTACGAGGGCATGCTCGCGGATTACCTGCATGCCGGTTTTCGCACCCGCCAGCTCTCCAACACCACCAATACGATCGCCAATGCGATCGAGCAGACGCAGACACTCGCCATCCTCTGCGTCGGCGCGCTGATCGTCATGCAGAACGAGGGCTTCACCATCGGCATGCTGGTGGCATTCCAGATGTTCGCCAGCCGCATGGCGCAACCCATGCTGCGGCTGGCGTCGCTGTGGCAGGAATTCCAGCAGGCCGACATCGCCGTGAGGCGTCTGGGCGACCTGATGGATGCGCCCGCCGAGCCTTACACACTGCTGCCGTTGAGGGCGCCGGGCGGCGCGGGCCGGATCGTGATATCCGGCTTGTCGTTCCGCTACAGCGAAGCGCACCCTTACCTGTATCGCGATCTGTCGCTGACGCTGGAACCGGGCAAGCTGGCCGTGATTACCGGCCCCTCGGGCTGCGGCAAGAGCACGCTGGCCAAGCTGCTGCAGGGGTTTTATCCGCCGCAGGATGGCCGCATCGACATCGACGGCCGCGACATCCGCCACCTGTCGGCGAATGAACTGCGTCAGTATTACGGTGTGGTGCCGCAGGACACGGTGTTGTTCGCCAACACGGTTTACGAGAATCTCGCCATGGCCAGCCCGCATGCGGGGTTCGACGACGTGGTCGCAGCCTGCCGCATGGCGGGCATCCATGAGGTCATCGAGAACCTGCCGCAGGGCTATCAGACCTGGCTGGGCGAGCACGGCGTCGGCCTGTCCGGCGGGCAGCAGCAACGGCTGGCCATCGCCCGCGCATTGCTGAAGCGGCCGAAAATCCTGATTTTTGACGAAGCCACCAGCGGACTGGACGAGGCCACTGCAGAGCAGTTCGCGCAGACCATCAACCAGCTGAAAGGCAAGGTGACCCTGCTGTTCATCGCGCACCACCTGCCGCGCAATCTGCAGGTGGACGAGGTGTTTGCGCTGGGCGCACCGGCTGCAGCCGATCAGGGTTAGGATTCCGGTGGTATCCAACTCATCGGATCGCAGAAATACAACAGTTACGCCCGGTGCATCGCAACGCTGCTGGTCGATGCCGGCGTCATCCGAAACCGGATTGCCTGGACTGCCGCAGCGGCGGATCGCTCTCGGGTTGCCGAGTCCTGAGCAGGATAAAGCAGGAAGCTTGCAGCAATCAACAAATGTCAATTGAAACAACAGGTTATTTTTATTACCCGAGGTGTAACGGTCGGGCCGCATTGCGCACGCAGGCCGCTGTCTTGTCGCCGGAGTTCGCGGAGCGCATAGTGCTGAGACAGCGCAGGAGACATGCGTATGGCAGTTGCGCAATCTAATTCCGTAACTACGCCCGCCCTCAGTAGCGGCAACGGCACGCTTGACGACGAGTTCATCAACGGGCTGGTGCAGGGCAGTTCGTGGACGTTCACCGGTGCCCGGGTCATTACATACGCGCTGACGCTAAACGACTATATCGTCGCGGGCGAGCCCGGGGGGCCGGCGCCTGGGCCAGGGGACACGTGGGCGGCCAATCCGGCGTTGGCCAGCGCGGTCGCACAGGCCTTCACGGCATGGTCCAACGTGGCGAATATTACGTTTCAACTCAGCGGCGTTGCCGATACGCAGTTCTATTACCAGAGCGGCGCCGATATCGCGCTGGTGCTGACCGGTGACGAATTGCAGAGTGACCCGGTAGTGCCGGCGGTCGCATTGGGTATTTTTCCGGACCCGAATTTTATTGCTTTGCTGGGCGTAGACCGCGGGGAATATCCCAAGCCGGAAGGCGACATTGCGCTCGACAACGATCATTCTGTTTTTCAGCTGCTCGGCGAAGGTGGTACGGGGCTCGCGATCATCCTGCATGAGATCGGCCACGCGCTCGGCCTGAAGCACCCAAGCGATGACGGCGAAAATTCGCGTCCTCTGTTCTCCAGTCTGGGCATCGGCGCTTACGACAGCCTGCAATATACGGTGATGAGCAGTTACCTTGCGCTGACGCAAGGCGTCCATGGGTTTCCCGCGACACCGATGCCGCTGGACATACTCGCGATCCAGCATATCTATGGCCCGAACCTCTCGTACCAGACCGGCGACAATACCTACGTTCTTGCAAACGACGGCATCGTGAAGACGGTGTGGGATGCCGGTGGTACAGACACTTTTGATGCGTCGGGATTGTTCTTCGGTGTGACCATCGATCTGCGGCCGGGCGGCTTTTCCTATCACGGGACCATCTATGGGCCGTTGGGCAATCTGGGCACGGCGATTGCCTATGGCACGATTATCGAGAACGCGATTGGTGGATATGGCAGTGACAGTATCACCGGTAATGCGGCGGACAATCTGCTGGCCGGCGGCGTGGATGTGGACTATCTCGTTGGCGGTGCCGGAAACGACACGCTGGACGGCGGTACGCAAGGCGACAGCATGCTGGGCGGGTCGGGCAATGATGTGTATGTCGTTGACGATGCAGGAGATGCTGTTACCGAGAATGCGAGCGAAGGTGCTGACATGGTGCGAACTGCACTCGCCGACTACCTGCTGCCCAATCATGTCGAAACA
>JBFKCU010000227.1:0-5042 GCA_041620115.1 Burkholderiales bacterium
AAGCGGATCTGCCGGCCCACCGGGAATCCGAGCACGCCGTTGTGCGCGAACACATAACAGCTGTTGCGCCCGAGGTCGCCGGTGACGACGATGTGGTAATCGTCGGGCCGCCACACGATAGGCACGAGCCGATCCGGATCATCGGATTCGTGAAAGATCTGCGGAATGCGTCCGGCCGCATGTTCCTCGGCCAGGTTCCACGTCGGCTTCTGCGTCCAGTCGCGCAGGATGCGTTCGAACTCGTGCGCGGGCATGCGCGCATGCTCGAACAACTGCTCCTTCAGTTTCTGTTTCGACCAGCCGCCGCCGGCAATGGTCTCGGCGATGATCGGCGAGATCAGGATCAGCGGCCGCAGCGTGTCATAACCCTGACCCACCGAAAACATGATCTGCCACGAGTACTGACGCACCACCGCGTCGGCGAGATACGGCAGCAGCGCCTCGGGGGTCGCGCCCGACACCGACGAAATGTGATTGCCGCCGGTGTAGCGGCCGATGGCCAGCGCGCTGACGCCGGGCTTGAACCCGAACTCGGCGCTGTGCGGCGGCCAGCCCAGTTTCGCCACCACGTCCTCATTTTCAGCAACGACCACGCGCCAGGTATTGCCGAAGGTCGCCTTGTCATTCTTGTGCGGCAGAAAACCGGCCACATTGCGCAGATACAGCCGCCAGAAACGACCCACCGTGGTATTCGCCTGAAAGCCGTCGCGCATTACACCCTGGGTGTAATTGAAACCGAGCGCCTTGATGACCGGGCCATTGAGCACGATCAGATTCTCACCGCCGGGCGTGTTGCCGCTGTGCTCCACGCCATAGTCGTGATCGGCCATGGCCTCGACCGCGGCCACCAGCACCGGCATGTATTCGGGCCGGCAGCCCGCCATCACGCCGTTGACTGCAACACTCCACACCGTTGCCGCGCGATTGTCCGGCAGCAGCACACCCAGCACCTCATCAGGCTTGCGCTCGGTGAATCGCAGGAATGCCTCGACTTTCTCGACGGTGGGTGGCACCACGGGCAGACCGTCGGTGTACTCGTGCTGAAGGAAATACTCATTCACGGCCTCGAAGCTGCCGCTGCAGACGATGTCACGCGCGCCGGGCTCGCCGCCCACGGTTTTTGCCGCCGGCATCTTGAGCAGGTTGTCGATCACGCCAGCCAGCGTGACGTCGTGTACATTCTTCTGCAGGACTTCCTTGCTCTGCAGTCCGGGATGGCCCAGCACCGGCGCCACCGGCGCGTTCGGATAACCGAGTCCCTGCGATGCCGCTTTGGCCAGCGTCATGAAACTCTCGCACACCAGCGTCGAGGACGGGATGCCCGCCGCTTCGGCCGCCACACTGGCCCGCAACACGGCGGGCGTGCAGCTGCCTCAACAACCCATGCCGGAGACGACGGCGTCGGCGCCCAGCGCCTTGAGTTTCGCCGGCAGCGCCGCTACGACCTCGCGCTCGTCCCCGCCATGGGTGTTGCCGAACTCACTGTAGTGCAGGAACTTCATGCCGGGATATTGCGCGCTGAGGCTGTTCTCGAGCTGCTCGAACACTTCATTGCCGCGGAACACGTAGTCCCACACCCAGGCAATGGTCTTGCCTTCCAAAGTGTCCAGGCGTTTTGCCAAAGGCTTCACTTTCGCCTGGCGCGGTGCGCGCGGCCACAGCGCTGCATACTGCGCGCCCTGATGTGCTGCCATGGAAATACCTCCTGCTGCGAGAGTTACAAAATAATCAATAAAAACAACTACTTATAAATACAGTCGCGGTTTGCTCAGATCGGCGCCGGGGGCCGCGCCAGCATGATAAAACCACCCGCCAGCTGCGGATCGCCCCGTATCATCGCGGAGCCGGAAAACATTCACCACAAGGATCTCTGGATGCGTCGCTCCACATTTTCATTGCCCCTCATCGCGCTGTTGCTGCTGGGCGCTTGCAGCGGCCAGGCCGTTGAACTCAAGAACGACAAAGGCGAAACCGTTACCTGCGAGGTTTCGCAGCTGACGGCGCTGTTGTTCGGTGTGGTCGCACGGGACGTGACCATCAAGGAATGCGTGGAAAAATACGAAAAAGCGGGTTACAAAAAATCCGGCTGAGCGCACGCTGAACCCGCGCGCCGCGATCTGAATTTTCGCTCACCCCGCCCGCTGCACAAGCACTGCATCATTCCCACAACCGCTCCGGCAACGGCAGACCGGCGAGATCGGCCGGCGTCAGCGGCCGGTCGGCCGCGATGCCCATGCGCTCGAGCACGGCGACCAGTTGCCGGCAATGCTGCGCGGAATGCCAGGTCACGCGCTCGAACACCTGGTGCGCGACCGTGTCGCCGTAGTACGTCTTCAGCACTTTCGCCAGCGAGCGATCCTCAAGCCCGCGCCACCACGCTTCGTAACGCTGCCACACCGCCGCGCCGTAGCGCGCGATGTCATCCCCCGTCTGCAGTTCGTCGGGCGGCTCGTTGTCGGCGATTTTCACCGAGTACTCGGCACCATCCCAGGTTTCCAGAAAAGATTCGCCGATGCGGAACACGTGATAACACAGCGTGCGGATCACGCGCTCGCGGTGTGGAATCACGCGTTCGCGGAAACGCTCTGCAGGAAACTGCCGCGCAAATCGCTGCGCCGCCGCGAACACCATTTCGTACTTCCTGTAGAGCTGCTCCGGCGACAGCCGGTCGGCGCCGGGCATCGGCAGGCCGGCGAACTTTGCAAAGGGGTCGAGCATCTGCCCGAACGCAAACTGGTCGCCCTTCGCCAGTACGGGCACCTTGCGCATGCCGTACTTGCTCAGCAGATACTCGCGTCCGTCGCGATCATTGAGCACATCGATCACGACCATGTCCACTCCGTTTTTCGAAAGAAACTCTTTCGTTCTGAGGCAGCTGCTTCACCCCGGCTGGGTGAAATAAAGGTATTTGTCCGCGGCGATTTCCATGATTGAGTCCTTGATGTCTGTACAAAGCAGGAACGAGTCTAGCGCCATTCCACGCGCCGCGGTGGCGCAAGTCCACAGTTTTGCGCCCCGCAAAAAACGCTTACTATCGTCGCAGGCCAGACTGAACCAGAAGCCGACCAGACCGATGAGCCAACGCCCGGCGCATATCCTGCCTGTCATTGTCGCGTCACAGTTCGCGGGCACCTCGCTGTGGTTCGCCGGCAATGCCGTGCTCGGCGACCTGCAGCGCGAGTGGGGCCTCGCTGTCGCGGCCCTGGGCTACGTCACCTCGGCGGTGCAACTGGGATTCATCTGCGGCACGCTGGTGTTCGCCTTCCTTGCCATTGCCGACCGCTATTCGCCGCGGCTGGTATTCCTGCTGTGCGCACTCGCGGGTGCGATCGCCAATCTCGGCGTGCTCGCCGCCGACGGCGGCTTGACGCCGCTGCTGATCTGCCGTTTTGCCACCGGCTTTTTCCTCGCCGGCATTTATCCGGTGGGCATGAAAATCGCCGCCGGCTGGTATCGCACCGGGCTCGGCCATGCACTGGGGTTTCTGGTCGGCGCGCTGGTGCTGGGCACGGCGTTTCCGCATCTGCTCAAGGGCTTGGGCCAGTCATGGCCGTGGCCATCGGTGCTGATTGGCGTATCGCTGATCGCCAGCGCCGGCGGCGTGCTGATGTACTGGCTGGTGCCCGACGGTCCGCACCTCGTCAAAGGCGCGCCGTTCAATCCGCGCGCGCTCGCCGTGGTCTTCGAGTCCAAAAACTTCCGCGCCTCGGCCTTCGGTTATTTCGGCCACATGTGGGAGCTGTATGCGTTCTGGGCCTTCGTGCCGGTCGTGCTGATTGCGCGCGCGCCCGAGTTCAACGTGTCGCTGTGGTCGTTCATCATCATCGCCGTGGGCGCGCTGGGCTGCGTGGTCGGCGGGCGGGTGTCACTGCGCGCCGGCAGTGCGCGCGTGGCGCAGGTGCAGCTCGCGGCATCGGGCGCCTGCTGCCTGCTCTCGCCGCTGGTGCTGCTCGCGCCCCCCGCCGTGGTACTCGCGTTCCTGATTTTCTGGGGCATTGCGGTGGTCGGCGACTCGCCGCAGTTCTCTGCGCTCAACGCCGCCAATGCGCCGCCGCAATCGGTGGGCTCGGCACTGACCATCGCCAACTGCATCGGCTTCGCCATCACGATCGGCAGCATTCAGTTGCTGAACGCTGCCGCCGGTACCCTGCCCGTCGAATACCTGTTCCTGCTGCTGGCGCCCGGCCCGGTGCTGGGCCTGCTGGCGCTGCGCCCGCTGCTGCAGGCGCGCGCCTGAACCGCCAGACTATTTCGGCGACATGCCCACCGACTTCACCACCTTGGCCCAGGTGTCGATTTCCGCGAGGAACAGTTTCGCGAACTCCTCCTGCGTATTGCCGATGGCATCCAGGCCCTGACCCAGCAACAGCTTTTCGGTCGCCGGATCGTTGACGATCTTGGTCACCGCCTGCTGCAGCTTCACCGCAATCGCCTTGTCGGTCTTGCCGGGCAGGAACAGCGCGTACCAGTTTTCCACGCCGAAACCGGGCACGCCCGATTCGGCGATGGTCGGGTAATCGGGCAACGCGGGCGTGCGCTTCGGCCCGACCACCGCGAGCGCGCGCAGCCGGCCCGTGGTGAAAAACGGCCGCGTCGAAATGACACTCGCCACCGTCAGCGCGATGCGTCCGGCGATCACGTCATTGACGCTGGGTGAAGTGCCCTTGTACGGCACATGGGTCATTTTCAATCCTGTCATCTGCGAGAACAGTTCCAGCGTCAGGTGCTGCGCCGAGCCCAGCCCCGAGGATGAGAAGAACAACTCGTTCGGCCGCGCCTTCGCAAACTTGATCAGTTCCTGGACGCTTTTTACCGGCACCGACGGATGCACCACCATGACGCCGGGCGATACCACGGCCTGCGTCACCGGCAGCAGGTCCTTGCGCGGATCGTATTTGAGCTGCATCAGGCTGGGCGTGATGCTGATGCCCGCCGAAGTCATCAGCAGCGTGTAGCCATCCCCGGGTGCGGTGGCGACGAGTTCCGCGGCGATGGTGCCGCCGGCACCGGGCCGGTTGTCGGCCACCACCGTCTGGCCCCAC
>JBFKCU010000228.1:0-5018 GCA_041620115.1 Burkholderiales bacterium
GAGCTCGATCCGATCTATGCCAAAGGACTGGCCGGGCTGGCCGGGTTTTCGCATGTGGTCGTGGTATTCCACCTCGACCGCATTCCGCCGTTTGATCCGCAGAAGCAGCTGGCGCGCAACCCGCGCGGCATGGAAGACCTCGACCCCGTCGGCGTGTTTGCCCAGCGCACCAAGTTCCGCCCCAATCCGATCGGCGTGACCGCCGTGGTCCTGGTGGCGGTTGACGACAAGGGCATCACCGTCCGCGGCCTTGATGCGCTCGACGGCACGCCGGTGCTGGACATCAAGCCCTACATCCCGGCATTCGAGCGCAAGGACGGCGTGCACATGCCGGCCTGGGTGGACAGGATGATGGACGGCTATTTCTGAGGGCAAAGCCGCCCGGCGGCATGTTTGCGCTGGGTCAAGGAATCTTCGGGCATTGTGGCTATGATGAAATCTGGTCATCCACAAGAGGTGCATTGATCATGGCAAAGTCCAAACCTTCCACCAAGGCGCCTGCCAAGAAAAGCAGCACGCTCAGCCGCCAGGAAGTCCGCCAGGAAGTTCACCGCTCGCAAGTGCCGCGCCAGTCGCAGCGCCCCGCCGAACGCAGCAACCAGCCGCGCAGCAAGAAGCACTGAGCGGGCTTTTTTAATGGGGGCAGCGTTACTTTTGGAAAAGGAACACTGCCCCCAACCGTTTCCGGCGACGGTCATTGCACGCTGATGTTCGCCTCGCGGATCACCCATGCCTATTTCTCGAGGTCGGCGCGGACCAAGGTGGCGAACTCGGCCGGCGTATTGGTTGCCGGATCCAGCCCGGATTTGGCGGGCAGTGCCTTGACATCGCTTGCGTGCATGAATTTCGCCACCTCTGCATTGACGCGCGGGATCACCTCCGGCCTGACTCATACCGACGGCTGTATGTTCTGATTCATGCGGAACAGATTCGTCGGGTCGTAGCGGTTCTTGATCGTCACCAGCCGCGCGTGATTCGGGCCGTAGGCGGCGCTGATCCGTGCACTTTCCTCTGCCGTCAGAAAATTCACGTAAACGCTGCCCGTGGCATGACGGCCGATGGCGTTGAACGCCTCGCGCGCCCAGTCGGTGCAGCGCCCGTCATCCTGCGCAGTCTGCCAGCGTGCATGAATGTTCATGACCATCTCGGCGTCGCGTGCACCGTAGGCCATCGCATCAACCGGAACCTTGCCCGCCGCACCGCCGAGCAGGCCGATAAAGATCTCGCATTCGCCGGTCGGCAACGCAGTGGCGTAGCGCAAGCCCGCGTCGATGGTTTCGTCCTTGAGCGCGGCCAGGTTGTGCGACTTCCAGTAATTGCGTGCCCCCGGGCCCAGCAGGGGATCGAAGGCCTGCTGCCACGCCGTATAAGGCGTGGGCCCGACATGCTCCCCGCAGGGCTTGCCGAAGCTGCGCAGCGGTTCGATCGCGCGCATTCCGGCATCCGGGTCTCCCAGATAAACCATGGGCAGGATGATCACGCCCTTGCCGTGCACGGATGCGGGGAGGAAGGGCAGGGGTGGTGCATTGCGCAGTACCGCCCATACGTTGAGGTCGTCCGGCATGGTCTTGACGAATTCGCGATACTGCTGGAGCACGGCTTTGGCCTGTGCGATCGGAAACACGATCAGGCCGCTGAGGATTTCGGGCCCCACGCGATGCAGCTTGAACTCGAACATCGTGATCACGCCGAAATTGCCGCCGCCGCCGCGCACCGCCCAGAACAGATCGGGGTTCTCGCTGGCACTGGCCACCACGCGCCGACCCTCTGCGGTGATCACTTCCACCGACACCAGATTGTCCACGGTCATGCCGTACTTGCGGCTCAGCCAGCCGAAGCCGCCGCCGAGCGTGAGGCCCGCGACACCGGTCGTCGAATTGATGCCGAGCGGCGTGGCCAGACCGTAGGCCTGGCACTCCTGGTCCACATCGCTGAGCAGCGCACCCGGCTCAACCCGCGCAAGGCGAGCGTCGGGATCCACCCGCACTGATTTCATCAACGACAGATCGATGACCAGGCCGTCATCACACATGGCGTTGCCGGCGATGTTGTGCCCGCCGCCACGCACCGCGAGCGGCAGCTTCTGCTCGCGCGATAGTGCGATCGCCGCCATCACGTCGGCGTTGCCGAGGCAACGGGCGATGAGTGCAGGCTTGCGATCAATGCTGCCGTTCCAGATCTGCCGGGCCTGCTCATACTCCGCATCTGCGGGGATGATGACTTGCCCGCGGATTGCGCCGCGGAACTGTTCGATCCGCTCTTTGGTCAGGTTTTTCATGGTCATGCCTCCAGTTGTGTGAGGTTCAGTGCAGTGGCGTCTTTTGCGTAATGCGGCAAGGTTGGACACTGTGAGGACCATGCTACAGGCTGGAATCCATACGTCATACTCCGGATAACGTAGTAAGTCACTACTGAATCTGTAGTAAAGTGAATCAGAACCCCCTGACTGGGGAACACTTCAGTGCGCACACGGTGATGGAATACGGCCAATACTGCCCGGTAGCCAAAGCACTCGAGGTACTCGGTGAGCGCTGGAGCCTGCTCGTCGTTCGCGAGCTGATGTGCGGGAGCACACGCTTTGGCGAGCTGCAGCGCGGGCTCCCCAGGATCTCGCCATCAATCCTGAGCAAGCGCCTGGTCGAACTGGAGAAGGCCGGGCTGATTGTGCGCAAACGCATTCCGGGCCAGCGCGGGTGGGAGTACTTTCTTTCCGAGGCCGGGGGGGAGCTGACGGAGATGGTCAAAATGCTCGGCGTCTGGGGCATGCGCTGGCTCCGCGGCACCTTGAGCGAAACCGACCTCGATGTGCAGTTTCTGATGTGGGATATCCAGCGCAGCATCGATGCCGACAAGCTGCCGGGTCACGAGACCGTGCTCAAGTTTCATTTTGCCGAGAACGATACCAATCGCGACTGGTGGATCGTCGTCACCAGCGGCAAACCCGACCTGTGCGTCGACGACCCGGGCAAGGAGGTCGATGTCTACTTCACCACCGACTGCCGCACGCTGACGGAAATTTTCCTGGGCGATACGACCTTCAGGGCGGCCCGGACGGACGGGCGCCTGAAGCTGATCGGCCCGCCGGCGCTGCTCAATACGCTGTCATCCTGGTTCAGGCTGAGTGCGTTTGCCGGAATCGCTGCGGCCAAGCCGCGGCAGCCGGCGGCCGCAAAGTAGCGGCATCGTTTTTTCCGTGACGTCAAATCGATTGGTATTCGACTGAGACTTTTCTCCGTATCATCCGGCGTGCGGCTTGCGGCGCATCCGGGTTGGACGTATGGCGGGTTTTCACCAGTTTTGCCATGAGCCGGTCACTGCGCAATGGGCTCCGGTCAATCACAAACGCGGGCGAAGCGGCATGACGCTCGCAATTCAAAGGAGGGGCGCTCGTGACTACCAAAATCGCCGTCATTCAAAAGCCGCCTGTTTTTCTGGACCGGCCAAAGACCATCGCGCGCATGCTCGATTCCATCGACGAAGCGGCGGCAGCGGGGGCATCCCTGCTTGTTTTTCCCGAGGCGTATATCCCCGGCTATCCGACCTGGATCTGGCGGTTGCGGCCCGGTGGCGACATGGCGTTGTCCGGGGAGATACACGCCCGGCTGCGGAACAACGCGGTGGACCTCGCAGGCGGTGATTTGCAACCGGTGCAGGATGCGGCAGCAAAGCATGGAGTGACGATCGTCGTAGGCATTAACGAGATCGACAGCCGCTACAGCGGAACGACTCTTTTCAATACCGTTGTGGTCATCGGCACGACGGGTGCTGTCCTCAATCGGCATCGCAAACTCATGCCCACCAATCCCGAACGCATGGTGTGGGGCACGGGTGATGCCAGCGGGTTGCGGGTGGTCGACACGCCGGCTGGCCGGCTGGGCGCCCTGATCTGCTGGGAGAGTTATATGCCGTTGGCGCGATACGCCCTTTATGCGCAGGATATCGACATCTATGTGGCGCCCACCTGGGATGCGGGTGACAGCTGGCTCGCGACCATGCGCCATATCGCAAAGGAAGCGGGTTGCTGGGTCATTGGCACTGCGACTGCGCTGCAGGGCAATGATCTGCCCGATGATTTTCCCGGACGCGACCAGCTGTTCAAGGCGGACGAATGGATCAATGACGGCAATGCGGTTGTGGTGAAGCCGATGGGCGAGGTGCTCGCCGGGCCGCTTAATCGTGAAAAGGGCATCCTCTACGCGGAAATCGACAAGGAAGACGCACGCAAGGCGAGACGGTCACTGGACGTTTGCGGGCATTATTCGCGGCCGGACATATTTTCGTTTTCAGTGGATCGTCGGCCGCTGGCTCCGGTGAAATTCGTGGACTGATATGCGACCGGGCTGTCGGTCAGGATTTGATTTCCAGGTCCTGCGCTGAAAGTTTCATCTGCAGATCCTGGGGACGATCGGGGTATGGTCGGCCTAAGGCTACAGGGTTGCAGATGAATTATAAAATATTAATAAAAACAACAATTTATAATTTAACTTTACCTTTCCCGACTTATCCAGTGAAACGGTACGCATGACAATAACGTTGGCGAAGCGCGCTGCGACACTGGCCCTGATCTGCGCCCTGGGCGTGCCGGCAACCGCAGCGGCCGAGGCGACCTGGGCTGATCTTTTTCCGCTCATGGGGAAGGCATTCTTGTATGGCGTGCCGCTCGAGATCGCGCAGTTCTGCTACTACCTGTGGCCGGTGATGGCCGGGCTTGCGGTCCTCGCCTGGATCATTCGCGGATTCATCGTCAAGATGGGTTGGGCTGACCGCGTCGATGGCGGATTGAGCTGGGGATCGGCCGGCCTGCTCGGCATCTTCCTTCGCCCATGGTTCATCACCGGGTTGGCAATCTTTACCCTCGTTGTGGCCATCGTGGCGAGTTTCGCCGTGAAACCCGAACTCTTGCAGAACAAGCGATTTTCACTGAGCCACCTGGGGCAGGCATTTGTGCCGGGGCCCAAACCGCCGCCGCGGCGACCGGTCATCCCGTTTGCGCTGGCCGATGGTCGCGCATGGCCCAA
>JBFKCU010000229.1:0-4977 GCA_041620115.1 Burkholderiales bacterium
CCCGATGAAGTCGTTTCGGCGCAGGCTAACATGTGCGCAGCACCTGTTAAGAAAAGCGCTTTAGCGCTTTTCGGCCGTAGCCAAAATACTTTATCTGTGCCGCAAAGATTGATGCTCTCTTTGCCCTATGATCTGGCGTCGCCGTTGCTCAACCTCGTCATTTCGGCGCAGGTCAAGGAAAGTGCGACAGCGCTTTCCGGCCGGAGCCAAAACGACTTCCTCTGCGCCGCCAGATTCGACGCCCCGCTTGACGCCTGAGAACCTAACCGGTGGCAGCCTGCAGGGTCTGATTGTCGCGTCGTTCGGCCGGCGCTTTCTCGTCGAATGCGCTGACGCCCGGGTGCGCGACTGCGTGACCCGGGGCAAACGCAACGATTACGCCTGCGGTGACCGCGTCGAGGTCATGGCTCAGGGCGAGGGCGAGGGCGTCATCGAAAACTGCGCGCCGCGCGACACCCTGCTCTATCGCTCCGATCGCTGGAAACAGAAGCTGCTCGCCGCCAACGTGACGCAGATGATCATGGTCGTGGCCCCCGTACCGTCCTTTGACCTCGACGTGCTCGACTGCTGCCTCGCCGCCGCCGAGCACGCCGGCATCCGGCCGCTGATCGTGCTCAACAAGGCCGACCTGCCCGAGTCCGTGGCATGCGAAGCCAAGCTGGCGCTGTATACCACCATGGGCTACACAATACTCAAGCTGGTGGCAACGCAGGATGTTGATGCGCTGCGTCCGTATCTCACCGGGCAGTGCAGCGTGCTGGTGGGCGAATCGGGCATGGGCAAGTCGACCATACTCAACGCAGTGGTGCCGCAGGCTGCCGCGCTGACCCGGGAAGTTTCGACGTCGCTGGGCACCGGCAAGCACACGACCTCACACGCCCGCCTGCATCACCTCGACGCGCATAGCAGCATCATCGACACGCCGGGGGTCCAGGCTTTCGGCGTGCACCATCTCGGCGTCGACGGTCTCGCCGCGGCGTTCATCGATTTCAGGCCATGGCTGGGACAATGCCGCTTCCGTGACTGCCGGCACCTTGAAGAACCGGGTTGCGCAATCACTGCAGCGCATGAAGCCGGACAGATCGATACGCGGCGCCTGGCGGCCTATCGCCGGCTGGCATTGGAGATTCTGCAGCAGAACAGGCGGTTCTGAGGCCGGACATCCGCCGCAGAACCGCAGCGCGTTAACCGACCGCGCGTGCCAGCGATACGATCAGCAGCAGAAACAGCCACAGCACGAGCGCGCGCCAGATCAGGCCGACGGTGCCGCGCAGATCATCAACCTCCACCTCTTCTCCGATGCCGAGTTCGGGACGCTGGTTGAGCATGCCCTCTTCCCGCAGCGCGCCCCCGAGTCTTACGCCCAGCGCGCCGGCACCGCTCGCCAGCACCACCCCTTCGGCGCCGCGCCCCCAGCCCGCAGCCTGCGTGCGCCAGCAATAGGCGGCATCCTCAAAGTTGCCCGCGATTGAGAACGTCGCCGCCGTCACTCGCGCGGGCAGCCAGTCAATCCAGAAAAACACGCGCTCGGCAAACACGGCAAATGCGCGTTTCTCCGGTTCGATCTGCCTGCCCCAGCGATCCGCAAGCAGGTCAGCCGCACGGTAAACGACCGGGCCGACCGGGCCCAGAATCACAAACCAGAAAATCGGCGCGAGCACATGGCGATGCGCCTGCAGCAGTCCGAGTTCGATGGACACGCGCGCAACCTCGGCAGCACCCAGTTCGTCGGCGGGAATCCCGCGCCAGCGTCCGAGCACATCGCGCGCGGTGGCGATGTTCTGCTCGCGCAGCGCCTGGGTGATTTCAGTAAAGCCATGGCTGAAGCGGCGGAAACCCATCGTGGCATACAGCACGGCGACGCTCCAGCATACCGCCAGCCACACGCTGGCATTGTGCAGCAATGCATACACGATGACCGTGACCACGGCGAACGGCAGTACCGCCACGCACCAGGCGATCACACCGTGGCTGGCCTGCAGTCCGTTGAACTGGCGCTCAAGGTAATCGGCATAACGCTCAAACGCCGCATACAGGCGGTTACTGCGCCGCAGCGGCCACGCCTGCTCCAGCAACAGGGCCAACACCAATGCCAGAAATTTCATGCGCTCGAGCTAAATAAAAATATTCAAAACAACAGGTTATGTTTTTTTTGCGGCGTAGTCTATGGCCACGATCTCGACTTCGACCTCCCCCGCCGGACGCCGCCATTTGACGGTATCGCCCACCTTGGCGCCAAGCATCGAACGCGCCAGAGGCGACCCCCAGCTGATCTTGCCCGCGGTCACATCGGCCTCGTCATCACCGACGATGCTGAAGGTCTGCACCTGACCGTCGGCACCCTCGACATTGACCGTGGCGCCGAAACGCACCTCACCCTCGGGGTGGCCCGAAGGGTCGACGAGTTCAGCGCGCTCGAGCTGGGTGTTGAAATAGCGCTGGTCGCGCTCGACTTCGCGCAGTTTGCGTTTGGCTTCGGAATCCTCCTGTGCCACCGACTTGAGCTGCTCGTGCTGCTCGGCGAGTTCGCGCACACGGGTGCGCAGCTGTTCCAGGCCCTGCGGTGTCACGTAATTGGCGTGCGCCGGCACCGGCCGCTCAGGCAATTCGCTGGCACTGAAATCGTCGTCGCTCTCTTTTACAAATGCACGGCTCATATGAGTTCCCCGGCGACGCACTTCCCGGTCGCGGCTCGAATTAATTCATCAACAATGGATTGCTACGTCAGACGGCCCGGCGCGATGCGGCCGAACCATCTCTTTTATACCGGCTACGCTGACGACTGGCAACCTCCCCGTTCCCTGCTGCACTGCCATAACAGCATTCGGTTGTTGGCGGGCATGGCATGGTCCGCCAGCACGGAAAAACCATGGCGCGCCGCCAGCGCATGCACCGCCTCCACATCGCGGATGCCGCTGCGGGGATCGCGCGCGCGCAGTAAGGCATCGAAACTGGCATTGGATTCTGCCGTGTGCCGGCCGCCGTAATTGAAAGGGCCATAAACCGCAAGCACACCGCCGGGCGCGAGCGCCCGCCCGGCCCCGCGGAAAAAATTCTGCACCGAGTCCCACGACATGATGTGCAGCGTGTTGGCACTGAACAGCGCGTCGATCCCGGCGACCGGCCAGCTCGCCGCATCCACATTCAGCGCCAGCGGCGGCCGCAGATTGGGCAACGCTGCATCATCGCACCATGCCGCAATGCCCGGAAGGTTTTCCGCCAGATCGCTCGGTTGCCACACCAGGTGCGGCAGTGCGGCGGCAAAGTAGGCTGCGTGCTGGCCGGTCCCGGATCCGACCTCCAGCACGTGTGCGACATCGGCAAACGCCGCCCGGAGCACCCCGAGTATGGGCTCCCGGTTGCGTTCGCACGCTTCCGACCACGGTTTGTCCGCCATCATCAGCGCGGACCATGGCCGAGAAAAGCCAGCAGATCGTCCCGCTGCTCCATCGCATCGTTGTAGCCCAACTGGATCAGGGCGCGACAGTAGGATTTTTCAAACAGCACGTAGGACAGCAGATTGGAGCCGGTCTGCTTCATCCCGCCGACAGTGCGCAACAGCATGCCGATCACGCGCGGCAGTTCATGCGCGAACTGCGCGGCAATCTGGCTGAGCGGCACGCTGGGGGTCAGCACGCGGAAATCAACGGCACGCAGCGACAAGTTCTGTGCCTGCAGGGCCTCGGGCGGGATGATGCTCAGCGTGCGGTTGATGCGCTGCAAACGCTCGAGGTCCACTTCAAGGCCGTCGAGGAAAATGCTGTCCAGCGCGTGGCCGGCGATCTGCGCCAGCGAGGGGTAACCGTTGGTCTGCACGCGCGGTGACGCCTGGCGCGACTGGCGGCCGACGCCGATCACCAGCAGGCGGTCCGCACCCAGATGCAGCGCCGGACTGACGGGTGCCACCTGCCGCATCGAACCGTCGCCGAAATATTCGCGGTTGATCAGTACCGGCGGAAAAATGAACGGCAGCGCGCTCGACGCCATCAGATGTGGCAGCCTGATGGGCATGGCCACGCCGACGCGACGCGCCCGCTCCCACCCCGCGAGGCTGGCATGCCCCTGATAAAACGTCACCGACTGGCCGCTGGTGTAGCCGGAGCAGGTCACCGAAAAGGCCGTCAGATCACCGGCCTCAACACACCGGTCAATGGCCGAGAAATCGATATGGCGTTCCAGCAGCCGCGCCAGCGGCGAATTGTCGAGCAGCGACACCGGTCCGTCGATCATGCGGCCTGCGGACAGCGCCGCCATCATCCAGCGCGCGCTGTTGGCCAGCGCACCGTAAGCATCAGCACGGTAGACGTGATGCACATGAAAATTCTTCCACACCGTAATCAGCCGCCGCACGGCACGGCGGAAATTGGAACCATCAGTCGCCAGTACCGCGGCATTGATCGCTCCGGCGGAGGTGCCGCAGATGATCGGGAACGGATTGCGCACGCTCTTGGGCAGCATTTCATACAAGGCGCGCATGACGCCCACCTGATAGGCCGCACGGGCACCGCCCCCGGTCATGATCAGGCCGACGGTCGGTCGCGGTGCGGTGGTATTGGTCATGGCGGTGCGTCTTTTTCAGCGGCGCGCGTCAGGTTCACGATTGATCAATTGCAGCCGACACCAGTTCGGGATCGAGCAGGTCGACCACCGCCTGCGGCGGCATGCCCACGAGAAAGCCACGGCTGCCGCCGTTGATGTAGATTCGCGGCAGGTCGAGCACGGTCTGTTGCAGATAAACCGGCATTTTTTTCCGGGTGCCGAAAGGCGAAGTGCCGCCGACGCGGTAGCCCGTGTGGCGCTCGGCCACTTCGGGCCGGCAGGGTTCAATTTTCTTGACGCCGATGATGCGCGCCAGCGCCTTGGTCGACACTTCGCGGTCACCATGCATCAGCACCACGCAGGGGCGCGCCGCTTCGTCCTGCATGATCAAGGTCTTGACCACGGCGTGCTCGTCCACACCCAGTTCGCGCGCGGATA
>JBFKCU010000230.1:0-4963 GCA_041620115.1 Burkholderiales bacterium
ACGACAACACGATCTTCGGTGGCGCCATCGTCGCCGGATCGGAAGTCGCGGCCTCGGCGGAAGGCTCCATCAACATCATTGGCACCAGCGGCACCACCGCGCTGCCCGGTGACGTGGTGGAAGTGTTCTGCGACGGCACCAACTGGTATGCGAACGGTCGCGCGACGACCGCCGGCGCCATCACATTCACCACCTGATCGTAGTGCCATTCAGGAAAAGAACCCCGCTGCGGCGGGGTTTTTTGTGAATGGTATTTCCCGGCATCCCGCCGGATCATCAAGGAGGCTTTATGCCAAGAGTTCAAGCAGGAAAGAAGGAAACCAAGGCCAAGAATGCACCGGCCATCGTTCGCAAGGCGCTCGAAACGCAGGAACAGCAGGTCGGCCAGGACCATCCGCGCGTGATGAAAAGCACCGGGCCCGCCAAGGAATCGCTCGAGCCCGCACGCATCCAGCGCGTCGGCCGCGCGGTGTCCTCGGAAAAACTGGAAGCCCTCAAGTTTGGTGAGGATGTGCTGACGGTCATGGTCCACGACTCCACCAATCCGATTGACGATCCGATTCCGGAAGTATGGAACGACGGCAAGCCGCAGCGTTTTGAGCGCGGCAAGGAAATGCAGGTGAAGCGCAAGTACGTCGAAGTGCTGGCGCGTGCCAAGAAAACCACCTACACGCAAAAAAAGATCAAGGACGGCAACGGCGACGATACCTACGTCCAGGTTCCGCACACCGCACTGAAATACCCCTTTGCGGTTCTGCATGATCCGAGCCCGCGCGGCCGTGACTGGCTGAAAAACATCCTGCAAGAAGCCTGACATGGACTTTCTTACCCTCTGCCGGCGTGCCGCCCAGGATTGTGACATCACGGGTGAGTCCACAATCCCGACGGCGGTAACCGGCCAGACCGGCATGCTGCAAAAGCTGGTGAACTGGGTGATCGAGTCCTATGTCGAGATCCAGAATTCAAACCAGAATTGGCGCTGGATGCGCCGGCCGTTCACGCTCAATACCGTCGCTGATGACGGCACCTATGAGTATGGCGACTGCACGGATGTCGATGCGGGCACCGCGATTACCCGCTTCAAACGGTGGTGGGCGAACGACCCGGACCGCCCGTTCACGATCTACCGGCAATCGACCGGCGTGGCCGGCGAGGGCTACCTGACGTATCTGGAATGGCCTTATTTCCGGGATCAATACCGCCGTGGCGCGCAGACCAGCGGACCGCCAATCCACGTCAGCGTGGATGACCAGAACCGGCTGTGCTTCGGTCCCAAGCCCGATGCGGTCTACGTGGTCCAGGGCGACTTTCAGCGCAGCGCGCAGCGTCTGGCAGCCAATGATGACGAGCCGGAAATGCCGGAGGACTTTCACACCCTGATCGTCTACATGGCGATGATGAAGTACGCGGGCGACCAAAGCGCGCCGGAAGTCTACGACACCGGCAATGCGGGCGCGAGGTTGATCAGGCGGCAACTGGAAGCGGACCAGATGCCGTCATTGGTGCTGGCGCCGCCGCTCTGCTGATGCGCCCAAGATTCTCGCAGCGCGACATCGATTTCATCCAGTTCGCTGGCGGGCTGGACACCGATACCCCGCCGTTGTCGCTGGGCACCGGGTTTTTGCGGGACGGCCAGAACATTGAAATGGCCATCAATGGCGGCTACAAGACGCTGACCGGCTACGAGCGGTACGACGGCCGCCCGAGCCCGTCCGATGCCGCGTACGCGATTCTGGAAGTCACGATTACCGGCGCGTATGCAGTCGGGGATACCGTAACCGGGGCTACATCCGGGGCAACCGGCGTGATTGCCGCAGTGGCAGATGACGAAACCTATTTCGTCCTGACCAAACTGAGCGGAACCTTTGAGGCGGAAAGTCTTGAAATTTCGGCCACGCCGATCGCCACAGCGGCGGGCGCGCAAACGGTGGACGGCGCCAGCACGGTTGCATTGCATGCGACATACCGAAATGCGGCGGCGGACATTTACCGCGCCGATATAGCTGCAGTGCCGGGATCCGGCGCCATCCGCGGGGTCATTCAGTACAACGACGTCAAATACGCCTTCCGGGACAATGCGGGCGCGACGGCCTGCGCGTTATACAAGTCCACCAGCGGTGGCTGGTCGCTGGTGAGTTTGGGCCGCGAACTCGCGTTTACGTCAGGCGGCACGACCGAGATTGTGGAGGGCGACACCATTACCGGCGCGACATCCGGCGCGACGGCAGTGTTGACCCGGGTGGTGCTGGAGAGCGGATCATGGGCCGCAGGTGATGCGGCGGGCCGGTTCATCTTCGCCAGTCAGACGGGCACGTTCCAGGCGGAAAACATCAACGTCGGCGCATCGCCCAATCTGGCGACGATTGCCGGCAACAGTTCGGCCATTACCCTGCTGCCGGGCGGGCGGTATGAATTCGACGTCGATAATTTTACCGGTCTGGCGACGACCCGGCGCATCTATGGCGCGGACGGCGTGAATCGCGGCTTGGAATTTGACGGCACGGTATGTGTGCCGATCCGCACTGGCATGGCCTCGCACGCACCGAAATTCGTGCGCGTGCATAAGAATCAACTGTTTTTCTCGTTCGACAGTTCGGTGCAGCACTCCGGGATCGGAACGCCATATAAATTCACGCTGCTGTCTGGCGCCGCGGAATTGGCGCAGGGCGATACGGTCACGGGCATGGTGGTGCTGGCTGGTGACGCCACGACCGGCGCGATGGCGATATTCACGCGCAACGGCACCAAGGTGCTGTATGGCAGCAGTTCGGCCAACTGGAATCTGGTGGATTACGAGAAGGGGCAGGGCGCCTGGGCTTACACGACGCAGCGCATGGGCCTGACGTTCATGCTGGATGACCGTGGGCTGACCACACTGGAAACGTCCACCAAGTTCGGCAATTTCAGGGATGCCGTGGTATCCGATCGGGTGCAGTCCTGGCTAAAACAGAGGCGCACGCGGGCGATCGCCTCATGCCTGGCTCGGGACGTAGGACAGTATCGGCTGTTTTTTTCGGATGGGGCGGCTCTCTATGTGACCAAGAGCGCAAAAGGCGTGGTCGGCATGACGCCGGTGTTGTTCCCCGACGCGGTGACCTGTGTGTGGTCTGGCGAAAAGAACGACGGATCAGAAGAAATCTTTTTCGGTTCCGATGATGGATTTGTCTACCAGATGGAGCGGGGCACGTCATTCGACGGTGACAGCCTGGAATGGTGGATGAATCTGGCGTTTAACCCGTCCAAAAATCCGCGCATGAACAAGCAATACAAGCATGCGACGTTCGAGGTTTCTGGCGATGGTTACGCGGAATTCGATTTCACCTATGAACTCGGGTACGCCAGTTCGGAGATCGCGCAAAAGGCCGCGGCCAGCACGGTAACCGTCGATTTGGCGGCAGTGCTGTGGGACACGTTCACCTGGGACGCCTTTGTATGGGACGGCCGCACGTTGCTGCCGGCAGAGTCGGACGTTCATGGGCTCGCGGAAAACGTCTCGCTGATCCTGCGCGGCAATTCGGACTCATTCCAGCCACTGACCTTTAGCGGCTCGCTGCTGCAATACATCAATCGAAGGATTAAACGCTGATGTCAAACGACTTTTTTACCGTGTCCGGGGTGCCGGCGAATCGCGCGCAAGGATCTTCGGCCACGATGCGCGGTGAATTTGCGGCCGTTGAAGCGGCATTCGATAAACTCGCGCCGCTTACTGGTAATGGCTCGAAATTCGTCACAGTCAATGCCGGCGCTACCGGCCAGACGGCGCTAAGTGCCTCAGAGGCCCGTACGGCTTTGGGTCTGGTGATTGGCGTGAACGTCCAGGCCTACGATGCAGAACTCGCGGCCCTGGCTGGCCTGACTTCTGCGGCGGACAAACTGCCGTACTTCACGGGTATCGGCACGGCCGGGGTTGCGGACTTCACAGCGTTTGGGCGTTCGCTGGTGGATGATGCTGATGCCTCTGCCGCGCGCTCTACCCTTGGGCTGGTCATTGGCACCCATGTGCAGGCTTATAGCGCGAACCTGGCCACATTCGCCGGCATTACACCTGGCACCGGCATCGCTACCGCTTTAGCGGCCAATGTCGGCAGCGCCGGCGCCCCGGTGTTGTTCAACGGTGCAGGCGGCACGCCATCATCGATGGTCGGGACAAACATCACCGGGACCGCCTCAGGCTTGACTGCCGGTGCCGCCAGTGCTGTGGCGGTTGGCGGGATTACGGGCTTGGGCACTGGCGTGGGCACGTTCTTGGCTACGCCATCTGGTGCAAACCTTGCGTCGGCGCTGACTTCTGCGCTCCCGGCTTCAAAAGGCGGCACCGGACTAACCGCGCTGGGTACCGGTGTTGCGACTGCCCTTGGCGTCAATGTCGGTAGTGCGGGCGCACCGGTGGTATTTGATGGCGCCGGCGGTACGCCGTCATCGATCACGCTGACGAACGCAAGCGGAACCGCAGCAAACTTGACGGCTGGCGAGGCAACAAAAGCAGGCATCCCGCAAAATAGCCAAAGTGCTGCGTACACAACTGTTCTTGCAGACGCAAATAAGCATCTTCTGCATCCAACGGCAGACAACAATCCGCGCACATTTACGATCGATTCAAATGCGAATGTTGCCTACCCAATCGGCACGAGCATCACCTTTGTCAACCAGATCAATACGCTGACGATCGCTATTACGTCGGACACCATGACCTTGGCCGGGGCCGGGACGACAGGCAGCAGAACATTGGCCGCGAATGGCATGGCCACCGCTTTAAAAATAGGAACCACGTCGTGGGTTATCTCAGGCGTTGGATTGACATGAGCCTTATTCAGCCGATGATTGGGGGCTACCCAAACCCAAATATCGTTTGTGATTCCGCGGATTTTGACGGAACAAACGATTATATGACGCGCGGGGCCGGGCTCACCGGCGCCTCTGATAGCAAGACTGGAATTTTAAGTGCTTGGGTAAGACCAAATGC
>JBFKCU010000231.1:0-4954 GCA_041620115.1 Burkholderiales bacterium
AAAGCAGCCAGGGCCACCGCACCGGCGGCCATCAGGGCAAGAATGAGCTTTGCAGACTTATGCATGTGTTCAATGCGGCAGGGAAGTCCGGCCATGATACGTGCTTTCGCCCGGAAGCTCCCCGCACTCAGGTGATGGCGCACACAAACGATTCAAACTTGCCATTCGGATTGCGCGGGAGCTCCGTATCGAAATAGTTGAACCGCAGCTTGAACGGGTGGCCAAGTACTGCGATCAGCTTCGCCGCCAACTGCGACTCCTCAGCCGCCGTAATTGCACGATCCGTTGCCAAGCGCACTTCCACTTCCTGCAGCGAGTGCTGAATGATCTGGAACTGGCGCACCGGTGCGATCTCGCGATAAGGCAGCAGCCCGACCACCGGCCAGCGCGTTGTGCCATCGGGCAACCTCAGCAGGCTGCGCTCGCGGCCAGCGATCCGCGCCAGCGTGGGAAGCGTGCGTCCGCAGGCGCAGGGCGCACCCACAGTAGCATAGTCCCGCAGCTCGTAACGAATCAGCGGCATCGCGTAATTGTGCAGGCTGCTGATCACCAGCCGTCCGGTCTCTCCGGGCAAGCAGGGACGGTCGTTGGCATCCAGCACCTCGACCAGCACGCTCTCGGCCATCACATGGTACTGCCCGCTGACGGGACACTGCAGCGCGATATAGCCCAGCTCCTGGGAGCTGTAGACGTCCTCGATACCGACACCCAAAGTGTCACGACACGCCGTGCGCAGTGTTGGCGGCACCGTTTCGCCAACAGTCAGCACCGCCCGCAATCCCGGCAACCTCTCCCCTGCCGCCGAGAAAAACTCAAGCAGCGCGGCAAGGTTGCTGGGGTATGTCAACAGATAACCGGGTGCATGCCGCCTAAGCCAGTCAGCCTGCGTCGGGATATCCGCGGTCAGACTGAGCAGTGCCGATGGTCCGGTGACACGCACTGCAGCTGAGGCTGCACCCCAGTTCGGCGCGTTCGCACCGTGCGGCGGATCCGCAACGCCCGGCGACACTGCACGGATCGCCGCAAACTTCAATGCCGGATCCCGACCATGCCACTGATGCTCACGCAGCGCATTCGCTTGCCACAGCATCGTGTCAAGACCGGTCCGCAGAACCAGCACCGGTTCACCGGTAGAGCCCGAACTGCGGTTCTCATGAACCCCGCCAAGCTGTGGCGACAGTATCTGGCTGCGCAATGCCACAACGCCGTCCTGAAGATCCCGCCGGGTCAGCACCGGAAAGGCGCGCAACCGTTCAAGCGTCAGGCCTTGATCGCCATGCCAGGCTGCCGCCAGTCGCTCCCGATAGAACGGCACGTGGCGCACCGCGTGCCCGACAATCAGCGACAACTGCTGCAACTGATGCTCCAGCAACTGCGCCGCCGGCCAGCGTTCGGTCCGGGAGAACTGCCACAGCAATGACAGCAGCTGCGCCGAATGGCCGGCGGGCACAGCCGGCCAGGTGATTCCGGGCAGGTCGGACCGGAAGGGCGCCATGTCTATCGCGGTTGACCCACGGTCAACTTTTCAAACAGCAGGTTCGAACTCCTGATCCAGCCGCGCTATCAAGCATGAATCCCCCTGACTTTTTTCAGTGTGCCTTGTCCCAGTTCGGACCGGCACCCACCTCCACCAGCAACGGCACGGCCAGTTCGGCAACGCCGGTCATCAGCCGCGCCAATTCCGCTTTTACGGCCGCCAGTTCGGCATCGGGAACTTCCAGCACCAGTTCGTCATGCACCTGCATGATCAGTCTGGTCTGCAGTTTCTCTTCAACCAGCCAGTGTTGCACGGCGATCATCGCGAGCTTGATCAGATCTGCCGCCGTGCCCTGCATCGGCGCGTTGATCGCCGCGCGCTCCGCCGCCTGGCGCCGGTTGCCGTTGCTGCTGCGGATCTCCGGCAGCCACAGGCGGCGACCGAATACGGTCTCCACGTAACCGCGTTCGTACGCCTGGCCACGGGTGACGCGCATGTATTCGGCAACCCCGGGATAACGCTGGAAATAGCGGTCCATGTACTGCTGCGCGGCGGCGCGTTCTAGATTGAGCTGCCGCGCCAGCCCGAATGCCGACATGCCGTAAATCAGGCCGAAATTGATGACCTTGGCGTAACGCCGCTGTTCATTGTCCACCGCATCAGGATCGACGCCGAAGATCTCGGCGGCAGTGGCACGGTGGATGTCCTCGCCGGCAGCGAAGGCCTTGAGCAGGCTTTCGTCACGCGAGATGTGCGCCATGATGCGCAACTCGATCTGCGAATAGTCCGCGGAGACGATGTGCGCGCCCGGCGCCGCGATGAACGCTTCGCGGATGCGCCGGCCCTCGGCCGTGCGGATGGGGATGTTCTGCAGGTTGGGATCGCTGCTCGCCAGGCGCCCGGTCACGGCGGTGGCCTGGCCGTAACTGGTGTGCACGCGCCCGGTCCGGCGATTCACCATGCCCGGCAGCTTGTCGGTGTAGGTGGACTTCAGTTTCGCCAGCCCGCGGTATTCGAGAATCAGCTTGGGCAGCGGATGATCGAGCGCAAGCTCGGCCAGTGATTCCTCGTCGGTCGACGGCGCCCCCGAGGGCGTCTTCTTCACCGGCTTCAAACCCTGCCGGTCGAACAGCACTTCCTGGATCTGTTTCGGCGAACTCAGATTGAAGGGCTGCCCGGCCTGTTCATGCGCGCGCGCCTCGATCTGCATCATCTTGGCACCGAACTCCGCGGACAGTTCAGCCAACAGTTTTTCGTCGAGCAGCACGCCGTTGCGCTCCATCGCATAAAGCACGGACATGGCCGGCATCTCGATGTCGGCATAGATATGACCGAGCTTTTCGTCGGCGGCGATGCGCGGATGCAGCGCCTGATGCAGTTGCAGCGTGACATCGGCATCTTCGGCGGCATATTCGGCCGCGCGCTCCACCGCGACCTGCTCAAAGCCGATGCGCTTGGCACCCGCCCCCGTGATGTCATCATAACTTATTGTTTTAATTGATAAAATTCTGTCCGCCATGGAATCCATGTCATGGCGCTGGTGGCTTTCGAGGACGTAGGACTCGAGCAGCGTGTCGTGCACAACACCGGTCACCGCAACACCGTAATTGGCAAACACGTGCATGTCGTACTTGAAATGCTGACCGAGCTTGGCGTGTTTCGCGCTCTGCAGCCAGGATTTCATTTTTTTCAGCACCAGATCGCGCGACAGTTGCTCCGGCGCACCGGCATACACATGCCCGACCGGAATATAGGCCGCGCGCCCCGGTTCCACCGCAAGAGAAATGCCCACCAGTTCGGCCGCCATCGCGTCGAGGCTGGTGGTTTCGGTATCCACCGCAGTCAGCGGTGCGGCATCGATGCGCGCGAGCCAGGCATCCAGCGCCTCCTCGGTCAGCACGGTTTCGTAGTGGCGCGGGTACTGCGGTGGCGCCACGGCCGGCACCGGCTGGGGCGCCGCCTGTGCAGCCACCGCAGTGGCAGCCCCGCCGCCGTCGAGTTCACGACGCCAGGTCCTGAATTCGAAACGGTCAAACAGCGTCGCCAGTTTCGCCTTGTCCTGCGGCTGCGGCGCGAGATCCTCCACGCCCACCGGCAAACTGACATCACACTTGATGGTCAGCAACGCGCGTGCCTGCGGCAGCCAGTCGAGCGCCTCGCGCAGGTTCTTGCCGACGACGCCGCCGATTTCGGCTGCGTTTTTCACGATCGCATCCAGCGTGCCGTACTGGGTCAGCCATTTGACCGCGGTCTTCGGCCCCACTTTCGCCACACCCGGCACGTTGTCCACGCTGTCGCCGATCAGCGTCAGATAATCAACCATGCGCTCGGGCGCGACGCCGAACTTTTTTTCCACACCTGCCACGTCCAGCTTTTCATTGGACATGGTGTTCACCAGCGTCACCTGCGGCGTCACCAGCTGCGTGATGTCCTTGTCGCCGGTGGAAATCACCACGCGCATGCCCGCCTTCTCCGCCGCACGTGCGAGCGTGCCGATCACGTCGTCGGCCTCGACACCAGGCACTTCGAGCAGCGGCCAGCCCATCGCGACGATCGCCTCCTTCAGCGGTTCGATCTGTACGGCGAGATCATCAGGCATCGGCGGCCGGTTGGCCTTGTATTCCGGATATAGGTCATCGCGGAAGGTCTTGCCTTTCGCGTCAAAAACGCAGGCGCTGTACTCGGCCGGCACGTCCTTGTGCAGCCGGCGCAGCATGTTGAGCACGCCGTAAATGGCATTGGTCGGCTCACCGCTGCTCGACTGCAGGTCGCGTATCGCATGAAATGCGCGATAAAGATAGGAGGAGCCGTCGACGAGTAGCAGGGTTTTCATGCGGAGCCTGTGCGGGGTGAGCATTGCGGGCCGGCATTGCGGTGCCACCCGCCGTGTTGCGGACTTGTTTTACCGGGATTATCGCAGAGTTCGCGCACCGGTCGCGCCCCCGCTCGGCATGCCGTCCGCCTTTCAAAACCGCGGGGAAAACCGGATAATGGCCTCCACTGGAGCCCTCTATGCGATTCGTACTGAAACCACTGATTCTTGCCGCTGCACTGGCGTTCGCGGCATCAGCCTCCGCGCAGGACAAAGCGAAGGCGCAGCCGATTCCGGAACCGCCACCGCCGCCCCCGGGCTTCGAGCTCGATCCGTCACTGGAGCCGCAGGTCACGATCCGCAAGCGCGGCGAAGACACGGTCGAGGAGTACCGCATCGCCGGCAAGCTCTACATGATGAAGGTGACGCCCCCCGGGGGTCGACCGTACTTCCTCATTGACGAACGCGGCGACGGCAAGTTTGCGCGCCAGGAATCCCACGACAGCGGCGTGCGTCCGCCGATGTGGGTCATCCATTCGTTCTGAACCGCGGTTTCTGTCTGCAATTGCGACACTGTTAAGCGCGCTGGCGCGCGCCTGAAGCTCCGGCCATGTCTGTTTTTACCACTGTTACCGCCGATGAACTGCGCCACTGGCTGCGGGATT
>JBFKCU010000232.1:0-4920 GCA_041620115.1 Burkholderiales bacterium
CGCGCGCGGCGTCGACGGCCTGCTCAATCCGGATGCGATTGCGCAGGCCTATCTGCAACTGCATCGCCAGCACCGCAGCGCCTGGACCTGGGAAGTCGAACTGCGTCCCTGGGTGGAGAAGTTCTAGGGCCGGAGCGGCTGGTCTTTGCGATCCGCTTTATGTGGCCGGTTCTGTTTTTCCGACCGGCAGTATCCCGAGGTGGATCAGCAGTGCGATCATCGCCGCGGTCAGCGCGACGCCACACACCGCGAGCCAGCCGGAATGCGCGAACGCCCAGCTCATCAGGAACGCGCCCAGCGCGTTGCCGCTCCAGACGTGCAGGCCGAAGAGCGTGTTGACGCGCGAGCGCGATTCCGGCGCTGCAAAATTGATCATGGTCTGGTTGGCGACCATCGCCGTGCGCAGGCCGCAATCAAGCAGGATGGCCCCGATGACCACCGCGATCACCGTCCACAAGCCGAAACCCATCACGATCCACGCGGCGAGCATCGCACATACACCGGTCAGCACCACCGGCATGAATCCGGTCCGGTCCACCCAGCGCCCCGCCGCACGGCTGACCAGGATGCCTGCCGAACCCGGAATGCCGATCAGCCCGGCGCCGGTCGGACCCACGTGATGCAGGAGCGCGAGCATGGGTGCGGCCACCGCCCAGAATCCGCCGTAACAGAGACCGAGCATGAACTGTATCGCCGCCGCGCGCTGAATGGCGCCGTGCGTGCGCAACAGCCGGTACATGGACCACAACAATGTGCGGTACCGGTCCTGTGACGTAGGCTGCGTGGTGGGCAGCCGCATCCACAGCACCGGGAGCAGCAACAGCAGCATGCCGGCAGAGAGCACGTAGCTGTAGCGCCAGCCGATGTGCGTCGCAATCAGGCCGCCGACGATGCGCGCGAACAGGATGCCGCTGAACAATGCGGTCAACTGCGTGCCCAGCGCGCGGCCGCGTTCATTCGGTTTGGCCAGTTCCGCAGTCAGCGCAATGAAGGATTGAATCAGCGACGAGCAGATGCCGGTCACCAGGCTGCATGCGGCCAGCACCGCGATCGACGGCGCTGCAACCATCAGCGCCTGCGCCAGCATCAGCACGACCAGCTTGGACAGCACCAGTTTGCGCTTGTCGATCCGGTCTCCGAGGGGTACCAGAAACAGGATGCCCAGCAGCATGCCGCCGAAAGAGCAGGTCGGTATCCAGCCGGTCGCCGCGGCATCCGCCTGGAACTCCGCGGCGATGGCCGCCAGCATCGGCGTCTGATAGTGAATGCCGCCTGACACCATGAAGGCGGAGACGATCAACAGGGTCATCAGGCGGCGATGTTCGTCTGCAGAGGCGGGCAGATTGGGCACTGGACTTCCTGGAGCGGCGAATGGACCGGAGCAGTATAGAGTAAGGCGGCAGGCTGACCGTGGAGCGTGATCAGCCGGACGCGCGCGGCGCGGACATTCCGTTCAATCCGTGCGCATCACGATGCTGACAGCCAACGCAACGCCGTGCCCGTGGCGATGATGGCCGTGAAGCACAGCAGCCAGCCTGCAGCGACCACCGCGATGCGCCATGCGTGGGCGCCGTGGTGTGCGAGCACGCGCGATACGCCGAAAATGAACGCCACCGCCATTGCCGGCGCGAGCCACACGCCGAGCATCATCCGGGTGAACAGCGTGCGCCGGACCTCAAGATCGGTTGCGCCATCCTGCGCGACGCTGAGCAGCCCCGCCAGCACCACCAGCGGCAGGCCGGAGAGGATGCCGCTGGCGCCGTCTTTCCACTTGAAGCGCGGCGGCAGCACGATCAGCAGCCACATCGCCAGCGCGAACAAAGCGATTTTCAGCCAGGTCAGCGCCGGTCTGGTGGCGTCCGCGGCGATGCTGTCACTGGCGGCAGGCCCGGTGAAGTACATCCACGCTGCCGTCAGTCCGATGCCGGCGGCTGCGATCGCGATGGCGTAAGGCTGCTGCAGTTGTGATGGCACGCCGCGCCCGACCAAAGGGCGCGTCACCAGCACCAGCCACAGCAGCGCAATGCCTGCGGCGAGCATCCAGGCGAGGGCCGACGCGTACTCGGGTGTTGCCAGCAATATGAACGCCGCCAGATAGGTGACGCACAGGATGCCGTTGACCAGCGGCATCCACAGCATGGTCCGGGTGATCGCGCTGACGGTGTCGTGCCGTGAAAAAATGAATGCGAGGCCGTTGAGCGCCGGGAACGTGAGCATCAGACCGGCCGCCGTCGGGAAATGTCCCGCCAGCCACACGATCAAGGCAAAGATCATTGTGCCGAAGGCGATGCGCAGCGCAATGTTCAACAGGGAAGTGATTTCGGCAGCCTTGTGACAGAGTGGCGGGATCAGCGATGTGGTCGATTCTGCCTTAACACTGCCGCATGTTCGAGGCAGGCTCCTTGATCCGTCGCATATGCCGCGGTTCAGGCCAGGTTTTGCGCCTGTTCTCGCCAGATGACCATAACTTATTGATTATTTTGATATTGCTGTCGCACAGCACCTCTCTTTGTCGCTGAATGAAAAATGAGGCCAGTGCAACAAACCAGCCACGTTGCACTGACCCCATTGATGCTGATGACATCGATCACGCCGTTGCACACCGGCGCTTTGCGCCTCAATGCTTGACGATCACGACCTCCAGGTATTCGCTGGGAATCACCAGCGTCGAGCCGCCGCGGTCGAACTGCGCGATCAAGGCCTTGAGGTCGGCGTCGAGCGACGTCTGGTGTTTCGCGTCGAGAGCGGCGAACGCCTTGAGCACCGGGCCGTAGTAATTGCGGAACAGGTCAATCCAGTGCTGCGCCGAGCGATAGCGGAAGTTGAACACTTTGCGCGTCGCGCGAATGTCGGCGGCCCGCGGGCCGAACAGTTCCACCAGCCGCGTCTCGGTGCCCCATAGCGACGGCGGTTTGACGCCTGCCGGCGGCGCAACGTAACGGCCGACGGTCTTGAACAGCTGGCCGATGAAGCCGTCAGGCGTCCAGTTGGCCAGCCCGATGCGGCCGCCGGGGCGTAGCACGCGCATCATCTGGGTCGCCGCCTGCTCCTGGTTCGGGGTGAACATGACGCCGTAGGTGGACAGCACGACGTCGAAGCTCTCGTCGTAAAAGGGCAGGTTCTCTGCATCGGCGACCCGGAAATTGACCGGCAGGTGCTCAGCCTCGGCACGCGCGCGGCCTTTCTCCAGCAACTTCGCTACGTAGTCGGTCGACGTGACCTCGGCGAAGCGGCGTGCTGCCGCCAGTGTCGCGTTGCCGTTGCCGGCGGCAACGTCGAGCACGCGTTCCCCGGCGCGCAGGTCGATTGCTTCGCACAGCGACTCGCCGACGATCTGCAGCGTGACGCCGACCTGTGAATAGTCGCCCGAAGTCCAGGCGGCCTGCTGCTTGCTCTTGATGGCGGCGAAATCCGGTGACGCCGCGGGTGTGGGTTTGCTCAGTTCGGTGACAGACATGATGATTCCTCTCAATGGGTTAAAAGTGCCTGGGCGCGGGCCGGGTTCCGGCGCCGCGACTCGACAGGGGCAACTATTCCAGTGGCATCAGCCGTGCGCCTGGCCGGGACTCCGCCGCGTTTGACCGCAAATCCGCTTTTGCACAGGGGCGGGTCGACTAGCCCATGCATCCGGTTCAGAATTCCACACACGGGGGAGGTACCACCGGGAGAGGGGGCAGGCATGAGCCAGGACACGCTGTCCGAAGTCCTTCGTAGCGTCAGGCTGCGAGGCGCCGTGTTCTATCACGTGGAGGGCGACCGCTCGTGGGTCGCCGAGGCCCCGCCGTCGGCTGCGATCGGCGAGGCGATCATGCCGGGCACGCAACAGGTGATGGAGTATCACGTGGTCACCCACGGCACCTGCTGGGCTGCGCTCACGGGGGAGCCCCCGGTGCGCATGAACGCGGGCGACGTGGTGTTGTTTCCGCACGGCGATGCTCATGTCATGTCCAGTGCGCCCGGCATGCGCGCACCGGCAGGCGTCGGCGGCTACACGCTGCCGCGGCCGCCGCAGATGCCGTTTTATTTGCGCCGCAGCGGTGAGGCAGTCGAGCTCTCGCAGCTGGCACCGGGTGGCGCTGACTGCGATACCCGACTCGTGTGCGGTTTCTTCGGCTGTGATGCGCGACCGTTCAATCCACTGCTCACCAGCCTGCCGCGGCTGCTGCACATCCGCCGCAGGGAAAAACAGGATGACGACTGGATCGGCCAGTTCATCCGCTTCGCGGTGGCTGAGTCGGTGCACAAGCGGCCCGGCGGTGAAGCGCTGCTCGAGCGCCTGAGTGAAACCATGTTCGTGGAGCTGGTGCGCCGCTACATCGACGAGATGCCGGACGACCAGCCGGGCTGGCTCGCGGGATTGCGCGACCGGCATATCGGCCGCGCGCTGGCCCTGCTGCATGCCACGCCGGCCGACGACTGGACCATCGACCGGCTCGCCGACAGGGTCGGGCTGTCACGTTCGGCGCTGCACGAACGTTTTGCGCAGTTCACCGGTCACGCGCCGATGCAGTACCTTGCCCACTGGCGCATGCAGCTCGCGGCAAACCTGCTGCGCCAGTCGAGCGCCGGCATCGCCTCGATCGCACTCGACGTCGGTTACCAGTCGGAAGCTGCCTTCAGCCGCGCCTTCAGGCGCACCGTGGGCGTGCCGCCAGCCGCGTGGCGCCGGCAGCAGGCCCAGGCGTAAACCTCAGCGCGGCCGCGGTGCCAGGGTCAGCGCGGATCACGGTTTATACTCGTGACACTCCCGATCGATCCGCAGCAATAATCCAGGTCTCCAGTCATGGCCCAGTTCGAACCTATAGGCACCGTTCGCAACAACCGCACTGAGATGTCCGCCGGCCACTGGGCGGGTGTCGATTCACGCATCGAGCTCGATCCAATCTACGCCAAAGGACTGGCCGGGCTGGCCGGGTTTTC
>JBFKCU010000233.1:0-4918 GCA_041620115.1 Burkholderiales bacterium
CCAGGCAGGACGAACCGGCGATGACGCCGAGGGCGAGGCCGCGGTCGTAATTGAAGGCCTTCATCTGCGGATAGGCGATGCGGGTGAACGCCGCGGCTGCGGCGATGGACACCCCGGTGAGGAACGCGAACACCGCGTTACCGAGTACGGTGGCCAGTGCCAGGCGACCGGGAATCCGGCTCACGGCGCGGTTGATGCCGACATAAAGATCCTGTGCCGCGCCGGAACGCGACAGGAATTCGCCCATCAACATGAACAGCGGCAATGCGGCGAACAGGTAGCCGCGCATGCCTTCAAATGAGGTTCGCGCCAGCGTGTTGACGGTGATTTCAAACGAACCGGTGACCAGGTAGAGGCCGAGCAGGCTGGTAACGCCCAGCGCGATGGCGATATGGAAGCCGGCGAAGACCATGACCAGCAGCAGCCCCAGCACGGCGAGTGCCGTCGTCATGTCCATGGCGTGATCCTATCGGGCCGGCACGGCATCGCCGGCCGGTTTATGGTTACCCAGGATTTCCTGGCTGAGCAGCACGAGATAACTCAAGCACGCCAGCGTGCTGCCGAAAATGATCACCGCATAGGTCGGCCACACGGGGATGCGCATTGCGCCTTCGCCCTCATACTCCCCGCGCTCGTACGCATTCGTGATCGGGTCGATGCAGCCATAGACGATCAATCCGAAAATGATCGCACCGGCAAGATAGCCCAGTACGTTGAGCGTGCGTGACAGCCAGCCGGGAAACAGGTGGATCAGGAAATCCGCGCGCAGCATCGATTTCGACTGCACCGCGTAGGCAACCTGCAGGAACGTGATCATCGCAATCGAGTTGCGGATGATCTCGTGTGTGCCGGTCAGCGGCTGGTTGAACAGGCTGCGTCCGAGCACGTCGAGCGTGATGTTGATCGCCAGGAAAAAAGCCCAGCAGGCGGCGAACACCATCAATACCCTGTTGATCTGACCGAGCAGTCGAACCATGTTTTCAACCTGTCATCATGCGATTGAAATGGCGGCACTCCTGCATGACGGTGAAAACCGTCATGCAGGGCGGCGTTGTTTACTTCAGGTTGTACGCATCCATCTTCTTGTTGCCGTCTTTTTTCAGGATCTCGATGTACATCTTGAGAACCTTGCGCATGGGCAGCCCGAGCTTGTCGCCTTCCGCAGCGGCTTCATTCGGGACATTCGTCAAGGCCTTGGCCCACTGCTCTTTGACTGCTTCAGAGATCGGCAGAATCTTGGCGCCCTTAGACTCCATGAATTTGACCGCGGTCTTGTCAAGATCGGAATTGGCCTTGTTGACGCGTTTTTCATACACCGCGGCAACTTCGTGCATGATCTTGCGCACTTTCTCGGGCAGCGCGTCGTATTTCTTCTTATTGATGGTCAGCATGTTGATCGGCAGTGCGCCGAAGTCGATGCGGGCGATGTACGGTGCCGGCTCGTAGAGCTTGAAGCCCTTGATGCCCTGATAGTGCATCAGGATGCCCTCCGACACCCCGGTCTTCAGGTTGTTGTACGCGCCGGCGAGGCCGCCCTGTACCGGGGTCGCCCCGGTGCCCTCGAGCCACGGCAGGTTGGGACCGGCCGCCTGGATCTTGCGGCCTTTCAGATCCTCGAGCGTGCTCCACGGTTCCTTGGTGGCGATCTGGTAATTGCTGGCGCCAAGAACGGCCAGCACGATATTGTTTTTCGGCTCCAGCGATTTGCTCATTTCCGGAACGGCGTCGTAAATGATGCGTGCAATTTCGCCGGCGCGCACCGGATCTTCGGGGCCGAACGGCACCTTGTAGGCATAGTTGGCCAGGAAGAGATTGCGCGGTTCAAATGGAATCGACAGCAGGCCGATGTCGAGCAGGCCGCTTTCAACCGCATCAAACACCTCCGGCAGCTTCGCCACCGATCCGCCATAGGCTTCGACAAACGTGACATCGTGGCCCGTTTCGGCTTTGACGCGTTTCTTGAATTCCGGGATGTAGTATTTCTTGAACTGGTCGACATAGGCCAGTACCGGCGGATGGCCGGAGCCCGCGCGGAAAGTAATCTTGTCCGCGAACGCGGGGCTGCTGCCCACGGCCAACATGCTGCCGGCAACAAGGGCCGCGGCTAGCGGCCGCGAAAGTGCATGGCGCAGGAAATTTGCGGCACAGGCAGTGATGGTGACAGTCATTTTGAGTTCTCCTCGTATCGTAGATTATTGTTTTGACGCTGTTTTTTCATTGCGCCTATGGTGCTGCTCGCTTACCTTTAACCCAATTGCCCGATAAATTCAATCGCGTGGCCAATGATCTCCAGCCACGTGCGAACCGACAGGCGTTCCGATGACGCGATGCATCGGACCGGCGCGGCGAATGGCCGCGCGGGGGTCAATCCGTTGCTTGCCAGTGCTCGAGTATCAGCTGCAGCGTGACGGCGCCGTTGTAATGATTGGCGCTCAGGCGGTACGTCGCAGTTATTTCATCCGGCAGCGGATCGGCATGCCCGAACAGCATTGCATCCACGGTCTGCGCTCCGCGGCGCAGCCGCAACTTCAGATGTCGCTCGCCGACCACACGCTGTGCAGCGACCGCGAAGTCGTCATGGAAACGCGGTTCGGCAAATCCCTGACCCCACACGGCATCACTTAGTAAGACCGCATTATCCAGCGTCAGTTCCTGCTGCGGCAGCGAACCGTCGGTGATCCATTCGCGTTCCAGATCAGCGGGCGTCAGCAGTTCGCGCGCCACCGCTTCGAAGGCGTCGCGGAACTCGGCAAATGCATCCGCACGCAGCGTCAGGCCTGCGGCGGCGGCGTGACCGCCGAAGCGCAGGATCAGCTGCGGATGACGTTTCGACACCAGGTCCAGCGCGTCGCGCAAATGCAAAGTGCTGATCGAGCGCCCCGATCCTTTCAATTCCCCGTTGCCCGCAGCCGCGAAAGCAAAGGTCGGCCGGTTAAAGCGTTCGCGCAGGCGTGAGGCGAGGATGCCGATGACGCCCTGATGCCAGTCGGCATTGAACAGGCTCAACGTAAAGCCCGGCGCCACGTTTTCAACCGTAGCCAGTGCTGACTCCTGCATGTCGGCCTCGATGTCGCGGCGCTTTCGATTGAGCTGGTCGAGTTCGCGGGCGATGTCGGCCGCGCGCGCGGCATCGTCGGTAATCAGGCATTCGATGCCCAGTGACATGTCGGTGAGGCGGCCGGCCGCGTTCAGCCGGGGGCCGGCAACAAAGCCGAGATCGTAGGTGGATGCGCGCCGGTGGTCGCGCCCGGCCGCGTTGAGCAGCGCGTTGATACCCGCTTGTGCGCGGCCGGCGCGGATGCGCTGCAGGCCGTTTTGTACCAGCAACCGGTTGTTGTCATCCAGGCGCACCACGTCGGCAACGGTGCCCAGTGCAACGAGGTCGAGCAGGGCGCCGAGGTTGGGTTCCGGTGCGGCGGCATACGCGCCGCGGTTGCGCAGTTCGGCGCGCAGCGCCAGCATCAGATAAAACATCACGCCGACCCCGGCAAGGCTCTTGCTGGGAAACGTGCAGCCGGGCTGGTTGGGATTGATGATGCACCAGGCATCGGGCAACTGATCACCGGGGAGGTGGTGGTCGGTGACCAGCACTTTCATGCCCAGCCGGTTGGCCGCGGCGACACCTTCGATGCTGGCGATGCCATTGTCCACGGTGATCAGCACGTCGGGGTTTTTTTCCGACGCTGCAAGCCGGACGATTTCGGGCGTCAGGCCGTAGCCGTATTCGAAGCGGTTGGGCACCAGATAGTCCACCTGCGCGCCGAACCCGCGCAGTGCGCGCAGGCCCACGGCGCAGGCGGTGGCGCCGTCGGCATCGTAGTCAGCGACGATCAACAGCTTTTTACGCTCGGCAATGGCATCCGCCAGCAGCGCCGCCATCGTATTCACATGGAGCAACTGCTCGGGGGCAATCAGTCGTGACAGGTCCGGGTCCAGTTGCGCGGTGGACATGACGCCGCGTGCCGCATAGATGCGTGCGATGAAGGGTGACAGTCCTGCGGCGACGAGTTGGGTGACGGCCGCAGCGTCGACCTCGCGGGTGACTATGGCGCTCATGCGCCGTTGCCGGACAGCGCTGCCCACGTCAGCGGACGCCGCCAGAATTTAAACCGGTCCGCCGGCCGCAGCGCGCAGCGCAGACACCACTGCGGTCCGGTGGCGACGATCACCAGTTCGCCGAGGCGGCCATGCTGCAGCGCTGCCCACAGAGGCGCGAACCAGGTTTCTTCCAGTGCGGCAACGGCCTTGATCCACGCGTCCGGACCGCCGTAGCGTGCGGCGGGATGGACACGGTCAATGGTGACGAGATGCCGGCTGCCCGCCACCGGCTTGTGCGCAAACCAGCTGGCGGCATTGGCGGGGGCATCGGCAAATGCCGCGCCGCTTTGCACTGCCAGCGCGATGGCGAGTGCATCGTCGCTCCAGACATGGGTGAAATGCCGGCCCGGTACCGCCGGTTTGCGTCCGCCGCCCCACAGCAGCAGGCTGTTGACTGCGGGCAGGCCGCGCGCTTCGCGGTCGACGTTGAGCGGATGATCATGCAGCACCATCTGTGCTTCGGTGAGCACGCGGTGCCAGTGACTGGCGCGTGCGCCGGTAAACGCCGCTCCTGACAGCGGCCGTCCGGCGGCCGCCGTCAGCGTCGGCGCGATGACTTCGGTTGCTTCGGTTTGCCGCAGGTACCAGCGCACGGGATGGGCCGCGGTAACGGCGATGCCGTCGGTGGCGAAATGCGTGTTCAATGCATGCGTCAGCGCGGCGGCTTCGTCTTCATTCAGCATCAGTGCCGGTGCCGCGAGCATGCGGGTGCTGTTGCGCTGCATCTGCAGATGGTCCGGGTCGGCGCGCAACCACCAGTCGGCTTCGACGGGCAGTCCGTCGACCGCGGCCGTTAGTGCGGCCACCGGCCAGTCCTCGG
>JBFKCU010000234.1:0-4917 GCA_041620115.1 Burkholderiales bacterium
AAGCAGCTTCTGGCCGGCGGCATCGTCGACCTCATTGACCCGCGGTGGCGCACCCAGGCGCTCGCACTTGCGGCATCCGTGCTCGCAATTCACGGCACACCGGTGCACATCCTGACCATGAGCAACGCAAAGTCACAGCGCATGGCGGAGTCGCTGCGCTCTGTTTTTGAAGCATTGGGGCTGAGTTTTTCGTACGTGTCCAATGCAATGCCGCTATCTGCGCGGGCGGCGGCCTATCGTTCGGCGATTGTCTGCGGAACACATCGTGAATTGGCCGGAGCGTACCTGCAGGACCGGCTTTACCTGGCCGGCAAGTCTCGATTGCTGCTGCGCACGCTGGGTGATGCGACAGTGCAAGCCGCCGGAAAAAGCATGCCCATGCTTCCGGGACTCTGCTTCGCGCTGGTCGAGGATGCCGACCTGGTCATGCTGGATGATGCCTACGCACCGGTCACGATTTCCATGGAGGCGGATCAGGCGCAGGAGCGCCTGCTCTACGAGCAGACGTTGGAACTGGCACGCGCATGCGTTGCGGAAACCGATTTTACATTCGACGATCATGGCATCCGTCTGACAGAAGCCGGCTCCGAGCGGCTTGCGCTGATGGTTTCCCCGCTGGGTGGTATATGGGGGGCGCGGCAGCGGCGCGAGGAACTGGTTACGACAGCGCTGCACGCGCTGCATGTGCTTGAGCGCGAGCGGCACTACAGGGTCATCCACGGCCGCATTGTGTTTTCCGAGCCGGATCCCCAGGACGAAGCGGCAGATGACCAGCCGGATCCGGTGCTGGTCAAGCTCGTCGAGCTCAAAGAGGGCTGCCGGTTGTCGGGTGCGCGCGATGTGCTGGCACGGATTTCCGTGCCGCGTTTCTTCCGGCGTTATCTTAATGTTGCCGGGGTTTGTGCAGATGCGCGCGGCCTGGAGGAGGATTTCTGGTCACTCTACAACATGAAGGTGACTAGGGTCGGTCCGCAGGCGGAAAAGCTCCGTTGCCGTCACAGGATGTTTCTCTCACTCGAGGCCAAGCGCGTCGCCGTTCACGCGGCGATCGCTGAGCACGCGGCGATCGGCTCTGTGGTTGTCGCGGTACGCACGCCGGCAGAAGCGCAAATGCTGGTTGAGGCACTGGCACAGGCAGGAATCACGGCGGGTTTGTTGCGCGGGTTGATGGATGAGAACGAGCGTGACACGCTCTCCGGCCTTAATGCTGTTGGTGGCGTAGCCGTGGCGCTTTTTCCCGCGGAAGGTCAGGTTGAGCAGATCGAAGAACGTCGCGTGCCACTGCATCTGGTCGTCGCCGAGCTGCATGATGCGGAACGGCATGTAGCGAAGTTGTTACGTTCTTTTGGTGCCGGATCGTGCGAACAATTGCTGTCGCTGGACGAGGAGGGCGTCGCCGCGCGCGTCGGTCATGTCGCCACCGGCATTGCAGGATTCTACGGCACGTCCACCGACGAACTGCCGGCACAACAGTCGCGCTGGCTCATCAGTCTGGCGCAACGTGATGCGGAGCAGTCCCGGTCGCTGATGCGTCGCGATCTGATTCTGCGCGACGAATACATGAGCGATCTGCTCGCATTCTCGGGCCGCCGGGAGTAGGTGAAGGCTGGCGGGGGTCAGCCGCCGCAAAAAATGAGGGCTAGTTAAACTGCACGCGGCAACGCACGCCCGCGGGAATGGCGCGTTTGCGGTTTTGCAATTCAAGCCGAACGCCAAAGGTGCCGCTGGCGGCATCAATGACGCGGTCTATGACCTTGACGATGGTCTCGTAACGCCCGTTGACCGGAGATTCAGGGGAGACGGTCGCGCGCTGTCCGACTTTGACCTTGCCGTGCATGGTCACCGGCAGCAACACTTCAACGTGCAGCGGATCGATCTCGGCGAGTTTCATGATCGGATCCTTGAAACTGATGGCACCGAATTCTCCGGGGTTGAGCATGACTTCCACGACAATTCCCGTGAACGGGCTGCGAATGGTGCGCAGCTTAAGGACTTCGCCCGCACGCTGCGCTTCGAGTTCCGCCAGCCGCTGGTTTTCGCGTGCCCGGCGCAATTCCTCGGTAGCCAGGCGGTGTTCGGCCTCAGCCTCGTCGCGCGCATTGGCCGAGATGAAGTTCTGCTTCTGCAGTTCTTCCGCACGACGCAGTTTCTTTTGCGTAATGTCGACCCGCGCCTCGGCGGATTTTATTTCGCCCTGCATCTGGGTACGCCATTTGGCGAGTTCCAGTGCCGCTCGTTCGGGCCCCGACTCCAGCGTTGCGAGCACCTGGCCCTTGGTCACCAGGTCGCCACGCTTCACCTTGACGGATTCGATCATGGCTTCGACCGGGCTGCGCACTTCGATCATCTGCCGCGCTTCGATCATGCAGTCATGCTCCTGCGCGACAGCGCCGACCGGAATGATCGCGAACAGGCAGGCAAGTAAGCAGGGTATTCGTGGCGTCATCGGAAATAGGCGTATGCAGGTTGAATGTGGAAGATTATAACGGGTTGAGGATCGTATGCTGATCCGGCCGTCAGCGCTGGTCGGGGAAGGTTTCCGGTGTGGCGGGGCGGCCAAGATCCTGGCCGCGATTAATGCAACTGATGAATTCATGGTGCGATGGAAAGGTAGCGGCCAGCTTGTCATGTGTGTTCTTGATGACATTCATGATATGGCGCACTTTGGCAAACTCGGACAGGTCGGCGCCCCGATGATAGGTGTGAGGCAGACGGTTATGGCCCGCAAAAATGCTGTACCAACTGGCTTCGGGAAACATCGCGTGCTCAACGGGCTCAATCAGTCCGGTAGCGTCGTAGGCGTCAATCAGGGTGCGTAACGCGTCGGGTAACGGCATGCTGCGGTAGGCATTCCAGAAATCCGTGTCCGTGCGTTTTGTCAGCACGTAATGCAGCAAAATGAAGTCGCGAATTTCCTCGTAGGTCGTGGCCATGCGTTCGTTGTAACGCTGTGCGAGGTGTGGTGCGAACGACGTGTCGGGGAAATACGAAAGCAGCAGTGCGAGTCCGCGCTGAATGATGAAAATACCGGTTGATTCGAGAGGCTCGACAAAACCGGACGACAGCCCCATGGCAATGCAGTTGCCGCGCCAGAACTGTTCGCGCCGGCCGACACGCATGCGCAATGGTCGCGGCGTGAAATCAGCGGGATCAACCTGCAGGAAGCCGGCGAGTTCGCGTGCAGCGGCATCGTCGTCGATGAACCGGCTGCTGTAGACGTAACCGTTGCCGACGCGATGCGTCAGCGGGATCTGCCAGACCCAGCCGGCGCTGAGCGCGGTCGATTTCGTATAAGGCGCCATATCGCCGTTGCCTGGCAGCGGGGCGGCGAGTGCGCGGTCGCACATCAATATATCGGACCAGTCGATGTAACGATCACCGAGCGCACCCTCGGCGAGCAGGGCGCGAAACCCGGTGCAGTCAATATACAGATCGGCGGTGAGTGCGCCGTGCTCACGCGTGTTCACCTGGCTGATGCAACCGCGCTCATCCACATTGACGCCGGTGACGTCGTCAATAATATGGGTGGCCCCACGCCGCGTTGCCTCCTCCTGCAGAAAGCCGGCGAAGGCGCCGGCATCGAGGTGATAGGCATATTGCCCGCGGTCGTAGATGAACGATGAACCGTTGAGCGGTCGCGGCGCCTTGTCCTGCTCCGCCAGCAGCGCCTGTATCGAGTAAGAGGTGTAGGGGCCGTCAGTAGCGCCCGATTGCCGGTTTTTCAGCCAGAAGTGAAACAATTGCATGCCGTCGATGGTGCCGCCGACCGGACCGAAGGGATGCCAGAACGCGTCATCGCCCTCATGCCAATTGATGAACTTGATGCCGAGTTTGTAGGTGGCGTGCGCGCGCCGCATGAATTCAGCTTCGCTGATGCCGAGAATGCGCAGAAATCCCACCAGCGGCGGTACGGTGGCTTCTCCCACACCGATGATGGGGACGTTCTTTGATTCCACCAGCGTGACGCGCCCGCCGCTGGCCCGCAGCTGGGTGGCCAGATAGGTCGCGGCCATCCAGCCTGCAGTGCCGCCGCCGACAATGAGTATGTCGCGAATCGGGCGGGTTTCGGTCATGCCTGACGTCCCTGTCGTTGATCGATCCCCGGGGCTGGTACGAAGTCGAGAAGCAGAACGACCCGATCGTCGCCGGTCAGGTTCCATGCTTCGTGTTCATAGCGATCGTCAATGATCAGGGCTTCACCTTCGTGCCAGTGCCGTGTTATTCCCCCGACGCGCAGGCCACAGTCCCCGGCAGGGATGCGCAGTCCGAGATGGCAGCGGAGAAACTCGCCCGCATAGCCTTCGTGGGGCCGGATGCGAGTGCCGGGCCGCAACACCGAAAAACCGACGGCGCCATGGTTCGGTACGTGGCGCTCGACCAGTTCCGCCGTCAGCGGACAGGCTGCCGTATTCTCCGGCAGCGGCCTGCCCTGTGGAAAGTCGAACAGGCCAAAGACCTTCCAGCCGTCGCCGTAGAGATCGCGCTCGAACCAGTCGATGACGCGGTCGGCCACGCTCAGATATTCCCTGTAGATGCCCTGCCAGTTCTCCACAAGAGCGGCGGTGAATTCGAATTGTGCCGCATCATGGTACATGCGGTTTGCGGGAGGTGGGTTCATTCCGGGCATGCGCGTGTTGATCGGTTACTCGACCGTGGCCTGGGCATTTGATGCGATCACGCGACTGATGAGCTCTGTCAGGTTATGGCGTTCGGTAATGCCGACCGGCTCAGACAGTCGCGCAATGGCAACCGGCAGCAGCCATTGCCGCGTTGACGGGGAATCTGCGAATCCGGCATCGCGGCAACACGCGGCGTAGGCGGCCAGAAACTCGGCGCGAATCTGCGCATCAACCTGATCGGGCCTGGCGAATTCAAGCAGCAGTCGTGAGCGCACGAGATCCATGGTGACCTCGCCCC
>JBFKCU010000235.1:0-4898 GCA_041620115.1 Burkholderiales bacterium
AACGGCGAGCCCAGAAGCGCGGTGCGGCGGTTCAAGGGTGATCGTGCAGCGGTGCGGCGCGCGTCGGTAAAATTTGCGCTGGAAGGGGTGCTGAAACTGCTGCCGGCGACGCTATGATGACGTTTAAAACATTGATTTAATTTAATATTTTGTCTTATTGCTGGTTATTTAACCACTACTGTAGAAAAAACCACCTGTCCGCGCGAGTTGTGGCATAATGAGTTCCAACAACTGGCGGCAACACCGAAACGAATACATTGAAACGCACCCAACGAACACATCGCACGGAGAAGATCATGGACGAGAACAAAAGCAAGGCGCTGGCGGCGGCACTGTCGCAAATCGAAAAACAGTTCGGCAAGGGTTCGGTGATGCGCATGGGCGAGGCCGACATTGCCAAGGACATCCAGGCGGTATCGACCGGCTCGCTGGGACTCGACATCGGACTGGGCATCGGTGGCCTGCCGCGTGGCCGTGTCGTTGAAATCTACGGTCCGGAATCCTCGGGCAAGACGACGCTGACGCTGTCGGTGATCGCGCAGATGCAGAAACTCGGCGGTTCGGCGGCGTTCATCGATGCGGAACACGCGCTCGATCCGCAATACGCGGGCAAGCTCGGCGTCAAGGTCGACGAGCTGATCATTTCGCAGCCGGACAACGGCGAGCAGGCGCTGGAAATCGCCGACATGCTGGTGCGTTCGGGTTCGGTCGATGTCGTCGTGATCGATTCGGTCGCAGCGCTGGTGCCCCGCGCCGAGATCGAAGGCGAGATGGGTGAGCCGCAGATGGGCCTGCAGGCGCGGCTGATGTCGCAGGCGCTGCGCAAGCTGACAGCCAACATCAAGCGTTCGAATACGCTGGTGATTTTCATCAACCAGATCCGCATGAAGATCGGCGTCATGTTCGGCAACCCGGAAACCACGACGGGCGGCAACGCGCTGAAGTTCTACGCCTCGGTGCGCATCGATATCCGCCGCATCGGTTCGATCAAGAAGGGCGAAGAGGTGATCGGTTCCGAGACCCGCGCCAAGATCGTCAAGAACAAGGTGGCGCCGCCGTTCCGCCAGGCTGAATTCGACATCCTTTACGGTGAAGGCATTTCGCGTGAAGGCGAGATCATCGAGCTCGGCGTGATTCACAACATCATCGAGAAATCCGGCGCCTGGTATTCCTACGGCAAGGACCGCATCGGTCAGGGCAAGGACAACACCCGCGAGTACCTGCGCGAGAATCCGAAAATGGCGAACGAGATCGAAGCCCGCATCCGCGCCGCGGTCGGCGTGTCCGGTGGTCCCGAGGCGGTCGTTGCCAAGAAGCCGCCGCTGGAAGTGGTTGAAACTGATTCCGGTTCCGGCAAGAAGAAAGCGGCCGGCTGATACATAGTGGCTGGACGTCCGGCCAAAGAACTCTCACTCAGAGCCCGTGCACTTAGGCACTTGGCGCGGCGCGAGTATACCCGTCACGAACTGACGCAAAAGCTCGCGCCGCACGCCGAGTCCCCCGGCGAAGTCGCGCAGGTGCTCGACGATTTTTCGCAGCGCGGTTGGCTGTCCGATCAACGCGCGGCTGAACAGATGGTGCATGCTAGGCGCAGCCGTTATGGCATTGCGCGCATCCGTCGCGACCTCGAAGCCAAGGGTGTATCTTCGGACCTGGTCGGCGCGACCGTCGCCCGGCTTAAGAGCAGTGAACTCGACGCCGCGCGCGCGGTGTGGCGGCGGAGATTCCGCGCCCCGCCGGCCAATGCCGCGGAGCGGGCAAAGCAGGGGCGGTTCCTGCTGGGCCGTGGTTTCAACGGTGAGGTGATTTCGCAAATGCTGCGCGGACTGGGTCGTGATGACGAGGAGGAGCAGGGCAATGATGTTTAAAAACAAGGATGTGCTGGTGTTTTACTCAGCCTTGGCGATGGCGCTGATGTTGCTGCTGGCCGGTTGCGATGCCCTGCCATTCGGCTACACGCCGGTGAAGGACATCAGTGCGACGCCAGCCAATTTTGAGGGCAAGGAAGTCAAACTCAAGGGCAGGGTCACCGGCATCGTCCGCTTGCCGATGCTGGACGTGAAGGCCTATACCCTGAAAGATGATACCGGCGAGATCAGCGTGGCCACCATGGGTACGCTGCCGGCTGTCAACGACGAGGTGTCGCTGCGCGGTACGGTCAAGAGTGCTGTCATCATCGGCGGGCAGGTCATGGGGTTGCGGGTGGAGGAAATCCGGCGGTTTTGACGGATTAAGCGTTGCCGGGTGCGCTGCAGTGCGGGATGCAGCGCTAATTCTGGTTTAAAATCTGCGCCTTACGCAACCAATCCGGCGCATCCGCATGAAATCCGCAGAAATCCGCGACAAGTTTCTCCAGTATTTTGAATCCAAAGGGCACGCCATCGTGGCGTCGAGCCCGCTGGTTCCCGGCAACGACCCGACCCTGCTGTTTACCAATTCCGGCATGGTGCAGTTCAAGGACCTGTTCCTCGGCCAGGAAACCCGCGCCTATGTGCGCGCAACCACCTCGCAGCGCTGTCTGCGCGCGGGCGGCAAGCACAATGACCTGGAGAACGTCGGTTATACCGCGCGTCATCACACGTTCTTCGAGATGCTCGGCAACTTCTCCTTCGGTGATTATTTCAAGCGCGATGCGATTCAATTTGCGTGGGAGTTGCTGACCTCGGTCTACAAGCTGCCCAAGGAAAAGCTCTGGGTCACCGTCTACCAGACCGATGACGAAGCCTACGACATCTGGCAGAAGGAAATCGGCGTGCCGGCCGCGCGCATCGTGCGCATCGGTGACAAGCCGGGCGGCGGTTCCGACAATTTCTGGCAGATGGCGGACACCGGCCCCTGCGGACCCTGCAGCGAAATCTTTTTTGATCACGGTGAGGGCGTCGAAGGCGGCCCGCCCGGGTCGCCCGACGCCGACGGCGACCGCTATATTGAAATCTGGAATCTGGTGTTCATGCAGTTCAACCGCGATGAAAAGGGCACGCTGCACCCGCTGCCCAAGCCGTCGGTGGACACCGGCATGGGGCTGGAGCGCATCGCCGCGGTCCTGCAGGGCGCGCATTCGAATTATGAAATCGATCTGTTTCAGGCACTGATCAAGGCGGCCGGACGCGAGACCGGCGCCAGGGACCTGGCGAGCAATTCGCTGAAAGTGATCGCCGACCACATCCGCGCCTGCGCGTTCCTGATTGTCGACGGCGTGATCCCCGGCAACGAGGGGCGCGGTTACGTGCTGCGCCGGATTATCCGCCGCGCGATCCGCCACGGGTACAAACTCGGCCAGACCAAGCCGTTCTTCCACAGGGTCGTGCCCGATCTGGCGAAGGTGATGGGCGACGCGTATCCCGAACTGCCGAAAGTGCAGGACCGGGTGATGCAGGTGCTGAAGCAGGAAGAGGAGCGCTTTGCCGAGACACTGGAGCACGGCATGAAAGTGCTCGAAGGGGCGCTCGGGCGTGAAGACAAGATGCTCGACGGCGAAACCGTGTTCCAGCTTTATGACACTTATGGTTTCCCGGTGGACCTGACGGCGGATATCGCGCGCGAGCGCGGCGTGATGATGGATTACGCCGGGTTCGAAGCGGCGATGGAGCGCCAGCGCGAACGCGCGCGCGCGGCTTCAAAGTTCCAGATGGGCGCGTCGGTCGAATACAAGGGCGCCAAGACCGAGTTTCATGGTTATGACACGCTCGCCGTCGATGACGCACAGGTGATTGCCATTTACCGTGAGGGCACTGCGGTGCCGTCGATCAGCGCCGGCGAATCCGCCGTGGTGGTGCTCGACCGCACGCCGTTCTACGCTGAATCGGGCGGCCAGGCCGGTGACGCCGGTGAACTGGTCAGCGATCACGGCACGTTCGCAGTGGCCGACACGCTGAAAATCCAGTCCGACGTGTTCGGTCATCACGGCGCGCTGGAAACCGGCACGCTCAGTGTCGGCGACCGCGCGGCGGCACGCGTGGACGCGGTGCGCCGCGCGCGCACCATGCGCAACCACTCTGCAACGCATCTGATGCACAAGGCCCTGCGCGAGGTGCTGGGGCCGCATGTGCAGCAGAAGGGTTCCCTGGTTGATCACGACAAGACCCGCTTCGATTTCTCGCACAACGAGCCGATGACCGGCGAGCAGATGCGCCAGGTCGAGGCCATGGTCAACGCGGAGATTCTTGCCAACGCGGCAACCGAAGCCCAGATCATGAAGTTTGACGACGCCGTGAAACACGGGGCGATGGCCTTGTTCGGCGAGAAATACGGTGATGAAGTGCGGGTGCTCGACATCGGCAGCTCGCGCGAACTGTGCGGCGGCACGCATGTGGCGCGCACCGGTGATATCGGTTTCTTCAAGGTGGTGTCCGAGGGCGGTGTCGCCGCGGGCATTCGCCGTATCGAGGCAACCACCGGCGACCGCGCGCTGGCCTATGTGCAGGCGCAGGAACAGAAGCTGGCGGGTGCGGCGGCTGCACTGCGCACTTCTCCGCACGAAGTGGGCCAGAAGATCACGCAGATCATGGACAACGTGCGCAGCCTGGAAAAAGAGCTGGCGCGGATGAAATCGAAGCTCGCCGCCAACCAGGGCGATGATCTGGCGACGCAGGCGGTCGACGTCAAAGGCGCCAAGGTTCTCGCCGCGGCGCTCGAGGGTGCTGACGCCAAGGGTTTGCGCGAAGCGATGGACAAGCTGAAGGACAAGCTCAAGAGTGCGGCGATCGTGCTGGCGGCCACCAACGGCGGCAAGGTGACGCTGATTGCGGGCGTGACCGGCGATCTGACGGGCAAGGTCAAGGCGGGCGAACTGGTCAACCATGTCGCGCAGCAGGTCGGCGGCAAGGGCGGCGGGCGGCCCGACATGGCGCAGGCCGGCGGCACCGATGCGTCGAAGCTGCCCGAGGCGCTGCAGTCGG
>JBFKCU010000236.1:0-4895 GCA_041620115.1 Burkholderiales bacterium
ATCCAGCAGGCGGGTGCGGAGATGCACAGCACGGCGGTGCCCCCGGCACACGGTGCGCTGATAACAACCGAGTCCTCGGGTTCCACCGGCAGTCCGCTGGTAACACTGGGCACGGCGTGGACTCAGCTGATGTGGAACGCGTTGCTGTTGCGCGACCATCTCTGGCACGGTCGTGAACTGCGCGGCAAGCTGGCGGCGATACGCACGCTCACCGAGAATGCCGCATACGATCGTTGGGGCGTCGCGACGGCGGCATTCCTGACGGGGCCGTCCGTGGTTCTGCGCATGACTAACGACCTTGACGCCCAGGTGCACTGGCTGCAGCGGGAGAATCCGGATTACCTGATTTCTCTCGCCACGAATGTACAGGCGCTTGCAGCGCGCTGTCTGGAACTGGGAGTGCCCCTGCCGCAACTGAAACAGGCGCGCACCTATGGCGAGATGCTGCGGCCGGAGTGCCGCGCCATCGTCAGGGCAGCCTGGGGCGTCGAAGTCGCGGACAGTTACAGTTCGGAGGAACTGGGTTACATCGCCCTGCAATGCCCGGCCTGCGAGCACTATCACGTGCAGTCGGAGAGCCTGGTGCTCGAGGTGCTGGATGAGAAGGGTGCGCCCTGCCGCACCGGGGAAGTCGGGCGGATCGTGGTGTCGACCCTGCATAATTTCGCGATGCCGCTGTTGCGCTATGCCAGCGGAGATTATGCGGAAGTCGGTGATGAATGCGCTTGCGGCCGTGGATTGCCTGTGCTGCGGCGCATTGTTGGTCGCCAACGCAACATGCTGGTGCGGCCCGACGGCGGACGTTACTGGCCGAGTTTTCCGGCTGAAGTCTGGCGGGAAATCGGGCCGATCGAGCAATTCCAGGTGGTGCAGAAAGATCGCGACAGTCTGGAGGTGAGGACAGTCGGGCCGCGCGACCTGACTGCAGCTGAGGCCGCGCAACTGAAGGCTGCGTTGACAGAGGCGTTGGGCTGTACCTACCGATTGACGCTGTTGCGGTTGCCGGAAATTCCCCGCACGGCCGGCGGCAAGTATGAGGATTTCATTTCGGAAGCCGGCTGAACGGGAAGTTAGACTGGTCGTTGCAGCAGGTAGCCCAGGGTCAGGTTGTCAAACAGCGCCGATCCTGTGGAAACGAACAAGCGGCAGCGGTTGCTTGCGGCCGGTTTGCCGTTTCGAAGCAATGAAATGAAATCCGTAACTGCTCCGGCTTGCAAGCGATCTTGTGCGAGCCATGCTTTCAGATCGCCGAAGCGCAGTGAGTCCGTGGTATCCACGTAAATGTCGGCGGCATCCGCCCACGCCATATCCAGTTCACTTTGATGGTCGATATCGGCGCCAAGGCTGATGACCAGCCCCGCCTGCCACGCCGGCGGGCTGCACACGGGCCGGGAACTCGTGGTCGCGATGACGACGATGTCGGTGGAGGCCAGCGCCGAGAATGGCATCGCACGGCAGGTCAAGCCGGGCAAGCGGGCGCTGAGTGACGCCGCCGCCGCAGCCGAACGTGCAGGATCGCAGTCCACGAAATCGATGTGTTTGATGCTGCAATTGATCGCTGCGTAAAACGCAGTGTAATAACCAACGCGACCGCTGCCGATGACCGTCAGCTTTTCATTGCGTGTCGCGAGCAGGTGAATGGCCAGTGCAGCGCAAAGGCCGGTGCGGGCCGAGGACAGCAGGCAGGCATCGACTACATGGGTGATGTAATTCTCCACGGGATCAATGATCAGTGCCTTGCCGACCGTGATCTGGTCAGGCACTGTCAGCTGCGCCACATTGGTGCCGACCAGTTTGACGGTCTTGATGGTGCCGCCGGCACCGCGGACCACGCAGGGCATCACCCTGAAATCCGCCAGCCCGTCCGGATCGGCAAACACCTGTTTAGGCGGCATCTCGACGTGGAGGTTGCCGCCCGCGATCGCGCGCAGTTTATCGTGCAGGTAGCGGAAATAACCGGCGGGATCGCGGGTGAGCGCACGATGCACTTCCGCATCCGTCATAGTTGCGCAAGGTTCGGTGGCGGTGCGCAGCACCTGCTGTTCCAGCGCTGCCATTTTGGAATCGTTCATTGCGCCTGCATTTCCGGGCGTCTCGTCGAGTCAGCGGCCCTGGCGTCGGCGCTGCTCGTTGTGACGGGCTTAATCTGCCACACGATCATGGATTTCGAAGCGGTAGTCGTGAGCGTGGCGTTCGTCTTTGGCGAACTCACGCACGCTGTGTGTCTGCCAGCGTGCGGCATCGAACTCCGGCATCCACGTATCACCCGCAGGTTCGGCATCGACGACCGTCAGGTATATCCGGTCTGCGTGCGGCAATGCGGCCCGGTACAGTTCGGCGCCACCGATGACAAACATTTCGCTGTCTCCTGCGCACTGTGCGATAGCGGCACCGAGACTGTGCGCAATCAGCGCGCCGGGCACCGAGTAGTCCGGCTGACGCGTGACAATGACCGTGGTGCGCCCGGGCAGCAGCCGGTTGATCGATTCGTAGGTCTTGCGGCCCATGATGATGTGGTGGCCCATGGTCACCGACTTGAACAGCTGCAGTTCATTGGGCAGATGCCAGGGAATTTTTCCGTCGGCACCGATGACACGGTTTTTCGCCATCGCCACGATCAGCGACAGCCGCGGTTTCTGTGGCGCACTCACACGGCCACCGGGGCACGGATCGCCGGGTGCGGGTCGTAATTCTCCAGCGTGAAGTCTTCGTATTTGAACGCGAACAGGTCTTTGACTGCCGGATTCAGTTTCATGACCGGCAGTGGCCGTGGTTCGCGCGAGAGCTGTTCCTTCACCTGTTCGAGATGGTTCAGATACACATGGGTGTCGCCGAAGGTATGCACGAAGTCACCCAGCTTCAGTCCGCAGACCTGCGCGATCATCATGGTGAGCAATGCGTACGATGCGATGTTGAACGGCACACCGAGGAACATGTCAGCGCTGCGCTGGTAGAGCTGGCATGACAGCCTGCCGTCGGCCACGTAGAACTGGAAAAATGCATGGCAGGGCATCAGTGCCATCCGGTCCAGATCGGCGACATTCCAGGCTGACACGATCATGCGCCGTGAGTCGGGGTTCTTGCGCAGTTGGTCCAGGACCTGGCTGATCTGGTCAATGTGCCGGCCATCAGCGGCAGGCCACGAGCGCCACTGGTATCCGTAGACGGGGCCGAGATCGCCATCGGGTTTGGCCCAGTCATCCCAGATCGAGACGCCGTTTTCCTTCAGATAGCGCGTATTGGTCTCGCCTTTGAGGAACCACAGCAGTTCATGAATGATCGATTTCAGGTGCACCTTCTTGGTCGTTACCAGCGGGAAGCCGGCATTGAGATCGAAGCGCAGCTGGGCACCGAATACCGACAGCGTGCCGGTGCCGGTGCGGTCGGATTTGCGGGTGCCGTGTTCGATGACATGACGCAGCAGATCGAGATAAAGGCGCATTGCGTGATGACCGGAGTATCGGGTTGTAGACGACGCTGATTTTAGCAGGACGCGGCACCATGGCCGTTATAATCGCACGACTCCAACCAGTGGATTTTTCAAGATGATTGCCAAGCTTTTGAGTAAGCCCGGATTGCCGAATGCCCGTGAGCTCGGGCGTGCACGCCATGTGTTGATTGTTGCGCCGATGGGAACAGAGTTGTCCAGGTTACCCATGGGCGAGTCGCTGACCGGGACACTCAACCGCCGTGGCAAGAAGGTCGCAGAGTTGGCGAAAGCGCCGGTCAGTGTTGAGACGCCGCAAGCGGCGCTGGTGGCGTGGGTCACCCCCGATCTGAAGCAACCCGTGTTCGAGCAGCAGACGCTGTTGCGCAAGGCCGTGGCGGCGCTGCTGGCGGAGCATCCGGAGGAATTGACGGTGATTGTTTCCGGCGCTGCATCGGCGCGACGGGCGTTGGCGGAGGTGGCGGTCTATGTGGCCTGGGTCAATGGCATCGAATTGCCGCAACGCAAGACGCAGCAAAAGGATCAATCCGCAGCCAAACCGCTGAAAACCATCCGCCTGTATGGCTGCCATGCCCCGGATGGTCTTGCGCAGATGCGTGCTGTGGCCACCGGCAATGTGCTGTGCCGTGAACTGACGGTGTTGCCGCCGAACGAACTGACACCCGGCGCGTATCGTCAGCGGCTGCGCAAACTGGCGCGCGCACAGGGATGGACTTGTGAGGAGTTCGATTTCAACCGCCTGCGTCGCATGGGCGCCGGCGCGTTCTGTGCGGTGGCCCAGGGCAGTGATGTGCGCGATGCGGCGATCGTGCGGCTGCGTTACCGGCCACGCGGCGCAAAAAAAACCGTGGCACTGGTGGGCAAGGGCATCTGTTTTGACACCGGTGGTCACAACCTGAAGCCGGCGCGCTACATGAATGGCATGCATGAGGACATGAACGGCTCGGCGGTGGCGCTGGGCATACTCGTGGCGGCGAGCGCCGCGAAACTGAAGGTCAATATCGACTGCTGGCTGGCGCTGGCGCAGAACCATCTGAGCCCGAAGGCATACAAACAGAATGACATTGTCACGGCACTGAATGGCACGACGATCGAAATTGTCCATACCGATGCCGAGGGGCGCATGGTGCTGGCCGACGCGTTGACGCTGGCGGCGCGCGCCAAGCCCGATGTGATGGTTGATTTCGCCACGCTCACCGGCGCCATGCACGTTGCGCTGGGCAGCCGCTACAGCGGCATCTTTGCGTCCAGCGATGCGCTGGCCACACAGGCGCTGGCTGCCGGCGTGGCGTCAGGCGAGCGTCTCTGCCGGTTTCCGATGGATGACGACTATGACGGCGCGCTTGACAGCGTCGTGGCCGACGTCAAGCAATGCACGCTCGACGGCGAGGCGGACCACATACTCGCGGCGCGTCTGCTGCAGCGGTTTACCGATAAGCGTGCCTGG
>JBFKCU010000237.1:0-4822 GCA_041620115.1 Burkholderiales bacterium
CCGCCCGGCGAGAACGGCACCACGAGGCGCAGCGGACGCTCGGGAAATTTTCCCTGCGCCTGCGCCCCACCGGGCGCCAGCGCTGCGGTCGCCAGCAGCAGCGCTGCGACGCCGCCTGAAATAAAAGCGTATCTGGTTGTCATGGGACTCCTCGAATGATTTTGAATTGACCGCGAATACTGCAAGGGGAAACCTGATGCTAAGTCTTATCGTGCGGTGTCGCAAGCTGCGGCAATGCCGGTGCGATCTCGTGCAACATGCCTCCGGTGAACACCAGGGCGGCATGCACCGGCCTCGCCGGATACATCCGGCTCACGACATCGCGATACTCGGCAATCTGCGCCTGGTAAGCCGCGAGCAACGTCGCATCTTCGGCCATGTCACCGGTCTTGTAATCAAGCACCCAGACCGCACCATCGAATTCGACCATCCGGTCAATGCGGCGTACGTCGCCCGCGGCATCGACATACGACACTTCATTGAGCGCGCGCACATACTCCTCTTTACGGAAAAAGCGGCTAAGCTGCGGATCGTCGATCAGACCCCGTGCCGCATGCCACAACGGTTCAAAAGCGCGTGCTGACAAGCCGAGATCGCGCCGCAACGCGTCTGGCTTGACGTCAGGATGAGCGGTGAGCCGCTCCATGACCCAATGAAAATGCGTGCCGAAGTCCACACCCGCGCCCTCGGTCACCGCAGTACGCCGCCCGATCTTCAGGGCCCGAGTCAACCGTTCGTCAACCGCTGCAGGCACAGGCCTGATGTCACGCACCACTGGCGTGCCGCCCCCCTGCGCAAGATCAGCGCCATGCGCCACGGTCACCGCCGCATCGGCGTCCCCTGCAAGCGCGCAGGTTGCGGCACGTATCCGTGCATACCAGGAATTGTCGCTGCCGCGACCGTCAACGCCGCTGACGATCAGGGCCTGGCGGGCACGGGTCATCGCAACGTACAGCAGATTCAGGTCTTCGCGCGCCGCGAGACCCGCTTCGTTCTCGGCCAGCACGCGCTCTGCCGTGCTTTGCGCGTCCTTGCGCGTCCACAGCGAAAAATGCGCCGGCCGCTCCTCTTCGGGCGGCCAGTCAATCAGCGCATCGTAGCCGCGACCGCCGTCCTGCCCCGCCGCGGTATCAAGCAACCAGACGATCGGGGCTTCGAGTCCTTTCGCGCCGTGCACGGTGTAGATGCGCAGCGCGTCCCCGGCATCACCGATGATGCCCTCATCCGGCGCTTCTTCCACCGGCGCACTGCGCAGGTCGGCGAGTTCGTGGATGAAGCGCGGCAGGCTGGGATAACGGCCGGCATCAGTGTCCAGCGCGTGCTGCATGAATGCGTGCAGATTGGCATCGACGGCACCACGCATGGCAGCAGGCACCGCCTGTGCATAACGACGCAACACACCACCCTCAAAGTAAATGCGGTCAAGGAGATCGTGCACCGGCGTCCGGTCGGCACGGGTGCGCCAGCGCACCAGCAGTTCATGCGCCCGTGCCAGCGTGGCACTGCATGCACCTGCCTGCGTCATCCGCGACAGGCGTTCCCACCAACTGCCCTCCCCGGCGCCGGCGATTGCAATCAGATCATGGTCACTCGCACCGAAAACCGGCGAACGCAGCGCATGTGCAAGATCAAGATCACCATAAGGCGAGCTCAAAAAGCGCAGCAGCGCCATCAGGTCCTGGGCCTCCAGCGTGTCGAGCAGTCCACCCAGGCGCGAGGTCACGAACGGAATCCCGGCGTCGCGCAGCGCGCGTTCGTACACCGACAGGTGCGTGCGCCGGCGCACCAGGATCATGATATCGGCGCAACGAGCCGGACGCTTGCCACCGCGGCCGTCGTCGAGCTGCCAGCTGCCGACAATTGCGGACACCCGCGCAGCAAGCGATACGGCTTCATCCTCGCGCCGGCGGTCCTCCTCGACGTGCAACGGCAGGTCCAGGGGATTGCGCAGCGCATCGCCGTCAGCCGCCGGCGGACTCACAACAGCGGCAACAGCCAGTGGCAGCACTTCGACGCGTCCGGGCAGATGCGCATGGTGTGCCACATGCTCCGCAAATCCGGCGTAGTCCGGCTCAGCCCCGAACAGTTGATTGACCACATCGATGACCGGTGCCGCGCATCGCCGCGACTCGTTCTGCGCCAGCCGCCGCGCACCGAATTCCTGCTGTAGATATTCCTGTGCGCGTCCGAACAGCCGCGCCTCGGCGCGGCGGAAGCGGTAAATCGACTGCTTCGGATCACCCACCATGAACACCGTCGGGCGCGCGTCGGCATCCGCAGCCGCCTCAAACCATCCCTGCAGCGCCAGCCACTGCAGGGGATTGGTATCCTGCACTTCATCAACGAGAATGTGCCGGTAGCGTGCGTCGAGCTTGCAGTGCATGTAAGCGGCGTGATCGCTCACCCGCAGCAGCCTGCAGGCCTGCCATTCGACATCGCCGTGATCCATGACCTGGCGTTCACGCTTGAGCGATTGATAGGCGTCGAGCAGCACCACACCGCAATGCATGGCCGCCTCGTTGAAACGATAACTGTCCTGGTCGCGCAGCGCCTCACGCACCGCCTGCAGCCGTTCACCAATCGCAACATGCAGCGCGAGAAAATCGGATTCCCCGCCCGGAGTCAGCCGTTTTGCCTGTGCGCCGCTGGGCTTGCGTATGCGCAGGGTGCCCGTCGATGCGGTAAAGAACACCGGCCAGATATGCTCGAAACCCTCGCGGCCTCCTGCCGCAGGTGCGCCCTGCAGCGCTTCGGCGAGCGCCTGATCGGACGCCGTATTGCGCGCGAGGAATTCCGCATATTCACCGAGCATGGCGGCAAACTCCGGCTCTCCCAGCAGATCAGCAGCCACATCAACGTCCGGTGCGGCCGTCATGCCTGCAGCAATCTGCGCCAGCGCATAAGCCACCGGATCCTCCGCCTCGCAGGTATACGTCCACCACTCCGCGCGCCGGCGGACAAAATTCATCAGCACGCGGCGCGTGTTGTCCAGCCCGCATTCACGAAACAGGTGGGACAAACCGTCTGCCGCAGGCAACTGCGTTTCACGTGACAGCGTACCGGCAAACCGCTCCCAGGCCTCGTCAATCAGCGCAGCAGTCTGCTCGACGAGCGTCACATCGCCCGGCGCATCGCCGTCCAGCGGCGCGCGACGCAGCAGTTGCATGAACCAGCTGTGAAACGTCGTGATGGTGATCGACGGCTGCGAGACCAGCAGCAGCTCATAAAGCCGCCTTGCACGCGGCAGATAATCATCGATCTGATCGTCCGCAATTGCGCGTTCCCGCAGGAATGTCCGCACCGCGTCGTCGGGTTCGGCCGCCAGCAGATAGAGCCAGTCACGCAGGCGCGTCGCCATTTCCTGTGCCGCCTTGCGCGTGAACGTCACGGCAAGGATCTGCGAAGGTTCCGCACCCTCCAGGAGCAGCCGAACAATACGTGACACCAGCAGCCAGGTCTTGCCGCTGCCGGCACAGGCTTCGATCACGACGCTGGACGCCGGGTCGAGCGCCTCCCGGTTCAGCCGCGGCAGGTCTGTGCGCTTCATACCCAGTAGTTGCGGCGGCACAAACCGCGCATTTCGCAATAGCTGCACACCGTCTCCGTACCCTGCGCCGGCAATGGCGCGCCGTCACGCAGCGCATCGTAGAGCATCGCCAGCCGCGCACTCACCGCATCAGCAAGTGCAGCAGGATCGCCATCCGGCGCCAGTTCCGCAATCCTGTCGCCGTCCAATGACAGAAACAAAGTCGCGCTCACCGGCCCACCCCACAGCAACGCATAAACCGGCAGCTGCACATCCTCGCCGGGTGACAGCACTTTTCCGCGCAGGGTTTCGCGCCGCTGCGTTTTGTAATCGATCACTGCCACGGCATCGTCCGCGCCCCTGTCGATACGGTCGATGCGTCCGCGCAGGCGCAGTTGTGCGCCCTGCGGTGTACCGATGACGATGTCACGCTGTTCCTCGCCGGCATGCCAGCGCCAGCCCTCGGCTTCGCGTGCACGCTGCCATTCGATATAGGCGGGAATCATCGCGCGCCAGCGTTCCAGCCACGCCTGCGCCAGCAGGTTCTGTGCCACCGCGCCTGAGAATGCCGACACGGCCAAACGGTCCAGGTCGGCACAGGCGGTTGCCGTGTCGACTGCGGCGACCTGCGGATGCTGCACATGAAAATCCATCAGCACCTGATGCACGATACGGCCATAGTCCGACTTGTCGATGAGTTCCTGCACATCATCGAGTTCGGCCAGCCGAAGCAGGTAGCGCGCGTAAAACTGGTACGGACAGGCCATCAGCGCGTTGTAGCCGCTGGCTGATATGGCATCGGGCACCAACCCGGCCGGCGCAGGGGGTGCCGGCGCGGCCGCAGTCTGGGGCAGCGGCGCTGGATCGCCCGCCACTTCGGCATGGGGCAGGCGCGCCGCCAGCGACGGGTCGTCCAGCCCCGCCCCGTAAGCCAGTCGATGCAGCGCGTCCAGCCGTTCGAAATGGGGCGACCGCAGGTTGGGCTCGCCGCCGATCAGGCGCTGCCAGGTGACCAGCACCGTGCCGCTGGCGGCAATCAGCGAGGCCAGCGCGGCCTCAATGTCGTCTACCGTCTCCGCATGCGTCGGCAATCCGAGTTGCGCGCGCACGCCCTGGTTGAAAAACAGCCTGCCCGGATCGGCACCCGGCAGATGAGCGGCATCGGCGCCAAGAATCAGCGTCGCGTCGAATGCACGCAATCTGGTGGCCCCGAGCTGGGTAAAGATCACCGGGCTTTCAATGGCGCGGTCACTGAACGTTGCCGCTTCGAATTCACGTCCGAGCCAGCGCCGCCAC
>JBFKCU010000238.1:0-4792 GCA_041620115.1 Burkholderiales bacterium
CCTCCCCCAGACTTTCAATGATGCTGCCGAGCAGGAAGTTGCGTGCGATCTTGATGATGTTCGCACAATGGGCTTCGGTGCCCGCGTTGAACCAGCGCCGGCCGAGTATTGTGAACAGCGGCTCGCAGCGCGTAATCGCGGCCGCTGCGCCGGCCGCAACGATGTCGAGCTCACCGCTCGCCGCAGCCTCGGGCCGGCCGAACACCGGGGCTGATACGTACTGCGTTCCGGCCGTGCGGTGCAGGCTCGCCAGCTGGCGGCCCATGTGCAGGCTGACCGAAGACATGTTGAGATGCAATGTCGTGGCCGGCATGCGCTGCAGCAGGCCGGAATTGATCCACACGGCATCGACGGCAGCATCGTCGGCGAGCATCGTAATGATCACCTCAGCGCCGAACAGCTCGTCGGGTGTTGCCGCAACCACAGCGCCACGCTGCCGGAACGGTTCGGCAGCAGCGCCGGAGCGGTTCCACACGCTCAAGGTGCAGCCGTGTTCGAGCAGCCGCTGTGCAATGCCGCGACCCATCTGGCCGAGGCCGATCAGTGCGATGTTCATGATGCTTGCTCCAATCTTGATCCGGAGCCCGCATTGTTGCGCAAAGCGCAGAAGTCCGACACCCGGACTGCAGCGACAACGATGTTTTACAATGCCCCGGTAGTCGTCATTGAGGACGGCAGGCGCTCGTTAACCAGAAAAATATGTGAGGAGGCAGTCATGGATCTGGGCATCAAGGGAAAGCGTGCGATTGTCACGGGGGCGAGCCGCGGTATCGGCCGGGAGACGGCACGGCAGTTTCTCGAAGAGGGAGCGCGGGTGATGATCTGCGGCCGCAATGCCGAAACGCTGGAGAAGACACGCGCGGAACTGGCCAAGGCCACCGGCGGTGAAATTCATGCGGTGGTGGCGGACATGATCAGGCCCGCGGACATAGCGAAACTGGTGGACAGCGCGAAGAAAGCGCTGGGCGGCGTCGACATCCTCGTCAACAATGCCGGGCAGATGTATTCGGGCCGTTTTGACGTGATGACCGACGAGGGGCTCAAGGAGCAGCTGGAGACCAAGCTGTTCGGATTCATGCGCGCGATCCGGCTGGTTTATCCGCTGATGAAGGCCCAGCGCTGGGGCCGCATCGTCAACCTGATCGGTGGCGCCGGCAAAGAGCCCGATCCGTACATGTTCGGCAGCGGCATCACCAACAGCGGGCTGCTCAACATCACCAAGTCGCTGTCGACCGAGTTCGGTGAAGACAATGTGCTGGTAAACGCGGTGTGTCCGGGCTGGGTCGACACCAATCTGTGGCAGCGTAACGCGCAGGGGCTGGCCGCAGAGCTCGGCGCGCAGAGCGAAGAAGAAGCGCGGCGCCGCGCCGCGCGCAAGAATTCGCTCAATCGATTCGGCAAGCCCGAGGAACTCGCCAATGCCATCGTGTTTCTGTGTTCGGAGCGCGCGAGTTACATCACCGGTGTCTCGCTCAATCTCGACGGCGGGCGCCTGAAATCACTGTGGTAAATCGCGCGTAATCAATGCTGCAAGGTTGACACTGCGCGCGATGAGGTTCTAAATAACGTGATCTCGAAAATGGATTAAAACCAGATAATCGAGGAGGAGCCGTGATGACATCAGCCAGAGTCGCAGGTTTTTTGGTCGCTGCTTTGTTGTTGCCGGGGTTCGCGCCGGCAAACGCCGCCGAGGAATATCCGTCGAGACCCATGCGCCTGATCATTCCCTGGTCTCCCGGGGGCATTACCGATGTCATTTCGCGCACCCTGGGCTTGGTGATGACCGAGTCCATGGGGCAGCAGATCGTGCCGGACAACCGGCCCGGCGCCGCCGGCACGCTGGGCGTGTCCGTCGCCGCGCAGGCGAATGCCGACGGCTACACGCTGCTGATGACCGACGTGCCCAGCCATGCGATCAGCGCCACGCTTTACAAGAGCCTCAGCTATGATCCGGCCAAGGACATCGAACCCGTCGCGTTGCCGTCGCGCTCGCCGACCGTGCTCGTGGTTTATCCCAAGCTTGGCGTCAATTCGATCCAGCAATTGATTGATTACGCCAAGGCCAAACCGGGCCAGTTGCGTTTTGCGTCATCCGGCCCGGGTTCGATTACGCACCTCACCTCGGAGCGATTCAAAGGCGAGACCGGCATCAAGGCCCTGCACGTGCCGTACAAGGGCGGCAGCCCCGGCACGGCTGCGGTGGTTTCGGGCGAATCACACGCTTATTTCTCGTGCATTTCCGCAGCGATTCCCCACATCAAGGCCGGCCGGCTCACCTTCCTCGGCATCACACTGCCCAAGCGTTCGCCGCTGTGGCCGGATGTTCCGGCGGTTGCGGAGGCGATTCCCGGCTTCGTGATGGGGTGCAATACGGGTTTCTTTGCGCCCGCAGGCACCCCGCAGAAAATCACCGCGCGGCTGCACCGGGAGGTGATGAAGGCCGTGCAGGACCCGAGGATGAAAACCATACTGACGACCAATTCGGCAGAACCCTCAACCTACACACAGGCGGAATTCAAGGCGCACGTGGCGGAAGAAATCGTCAGCTGGGGCAAGGTCATCCGCGAGTCGGGACTGAAAGTGAATTAGGTGCGGCCGGCCTGACCGGCCTCCCGCCGTGGCTCTTGCCACGGCGGGATTGTTTGCAACACCGGCCTACGGGCGCAGTTTGCCCGCATCTTTATCCGGCGACATTCGGAACATTCAATAGGACGATTCGGCGATGGCTGAGCTGGGCGGCAAGACGGCGCTGATTACGGGAGCGTCGCGCGGCATCGGCCGTGCCATTGCACTGCGTCTGGCTGCGGACGGTGCCGCAATTTATCTCGCCGCGGACGGCAGCGAGGCGGAACTCAAGGACGTTGCCGGCGCCTGCCGCAAGGCAGGCGCGCCGGATGTGCGCTGGGGTGTGCATGACCTTGCACGGCAAGGTGAGGCGGAAGCCATGATCACCGCCGCGCAGCAGCAAGCGGGTCGTATCGACATCCTCGTCAACAATGCCGGCGTGCGCGCACGCAAGGCTTTCGGTGATTTCACGCATGATGATTTCGAGCGCCTGATCGCGATCAATCTGCGTGCGCCGTTTTTTGCGAGTCAGGCCGTGATTCCGGTCATGCGGGCTCAGGGCGGCGGGCACATCATCCACATCGCCAGCCAGCTGGGCATTGTTGCCTCGCGCTATGGTGCCATCTACAGTCTGACCAAGGCTGCGCTGATCCAGCTGACCCGCTCCATGGCGCTGGAACTTGCTGCGGACAGGATTGCGGTCAATGCGGTGTGTCCTGGCCCCATTTCGACCGAGGGATTTCTTGCTGGCCGCAACCCCGGCGAACTCGAGCAGCGCGCACGCGACGTGCCCATCGGGCGATTCGGCACGGTGGAGGAAGTCGCCGGCGCCGTGGCGTTCCTCGTGTCCAAGGACGCTGCGTATGTCATCGGGCACGCGCTGGTGATGGATGGCGGCTACATCATCCATTGAGAACGCTGCACGCCGCTAGCGGTGCAGGTCGCGGCTGATGAATTCGCCGTTCAGCGGGGCAGACAGATCGCTCGCGAGGAACACCACCACATTGGAGAAATCATCCGGCTGGTAGACGTATCCGGCGGCGAGCAGGCGCTTGATGTCGGCTTCACTCTTGCCGATCCGCCATAATGGCGTATCGGTGGCACCTGGGCCGAAGCAGTTGATGCGCACGCCCGTGTCCTTCAGTTCCAGGGACACAGCGCGCGTGAACCCGATGATGCCGGCCTTGGAGGCGGAGTAGGCCGAGCCTTTGGGCTGACCGCGGATGCCGGTGCCAGACGCGGTGCTCAGAACGACCCCTTGTTTGCGCGGCAGCATGCGCCGGATTGCGGCGCGTGCCCCCAGATAAACGCTCTTCAGGTTGAGCGTGATCACTGCATCCCATTCCTGTTCTTCCATGTCAACCAGCGCCCGGCGCGGGAACATGCCGGCGATATTGAGCAGCACGTCGAGTGAGCCGAAATCCTTCTCTGCGCGATCAAAGAGATTTTCGAATGTCGCCGCGCTGGTGACGTCGCCCTGAACTGCGACGGCACGGCCGCCCGCCGTGGCGATGGCATCGGCGGTCGCCTGTGCCGCGGACAGGTCGATGTCGGTCACAACGACGGCTGCCCCGGCCCTGGCCATGGCGATCCCGTAGCAGCGGCCCAGTCCGCCGCCGCCCCCGGTCATTACCACTGTCTTGCCTTCGAGCATGTTCACGCGCGTGTCCTCCAGGTTCGTTGTGCCGTGTCACAAGGATAGTGGAGGGATGTGGTGGCCACAACCCTGAACTGCCGGGGGACGTTACGCGACGGGGCAAGCCGGCTGTCAGTAACTTTTCTTGAACATCCTGCCGTCACATGAAGGGCAGGGTTCGATCTGCGTGGTTTTCCGCAGCAAGGTTTCGTTCCCGCATTTCAGGCAGGTCATCGTGCCGGCGCTGGTGATTTCTCCTGCATTGTAGGTGAGCGATTCGTCCGCTTTGTGCGACCAGTTGAGCAGACTCTCGCCCATCAGTCTGAACGCTGCAGCCGAAGCGGCCAGCGCGCCGGCACCCAGCCGCGCGGGGTGGAAGCGTTCCCTGGCTTCTTCACCCAGATGGGCCATGTCCTTGGATGTCTGCGCCAGGTCGCGCTTGAGGTATTCCGCAAATTGCTTGCCCTGTTCAGCGCTGATCTCGCCCATGGCAACCAGGTTTTCATGAGCGACCGCCATGGACGCTTCGAGTGCTTCGCGCCCTTTGGCCTGACTGTTTTCAAGTGCCTCCTGAAACCTGCTCACATAGCG
>JBFKCU010000239.1:0-4792 GCA_041620115.1 Burkholderiales bacterium
GACCGAGATCTCGGCCACATTGCCCTGGATATATCCGAAAAAATAATCGCGGTAGCGTACCGGTGAGACTGCCTCGTCCGCGGCCAGGATCATCACCGGCTTGCTGAGCTTGCGCAGAAAATCAGGGGAAGCATTGCCGAACAGGGCTGCGTCGAGCAGGATGCCGCCCGCGGCAGGGGCGCCCTGCGCCATGGCGAAAGTCACGGCATACGCGCCAAACGAATGTCCGGCGAGCAGGATCCGATTTACGTCGATGCGATGATCCAAGGCGCCCGGCGTGCGGTGAATAAAACTGACGATTCGGGCGAGCGTTCTGCCGTTGCTGTCCCATGGCCCCGTCTTGGGGAGCTGCAGGGCGAGCGCATGTATCCCCCAGGACGCCAGATGCGCCGCCTGCTTCGCATGGGCTTCCTTCGACGCTTCATGGCCGTGCAGAAAAACCAGCAGCGGTGCTTTTTCGACGGACGATGCCAGATACAGATCCGCCCTGATGCGTTCCGCGGGCGACAGTCGGACCTCATGGTTCCTGCGGACGGCCACGTCAAACGGACCGCGCGATCTGAACTGTTCCAGGTCGGGTTTCCGGGAGAGCAGATGTTCGTGGAACTCGCGCAGGGACGCGCCCTGTGGCGCGGCTGCGCGGGCGTCCGGCAGCAACGTGATCTGCACCATCATCAGCGCGGCAATGCCGAGCAGCAGGGTGCGCGCAATACAGGTTATACGCTGCATGAGAATTTGCCCGATTTCTTCCGGGACCGGGTTGTCGGTGCCGGCATGCCTATTTAAACAGAGATCGGCTAGATCAAGTAAATCGCCGGACCAATCCGTGGGCGATAATGTGCGGACGGTGAAATCGGCTTAGCTTAAACTGGCAGGCCGGCGCCGGGGGCACTCCCGCGAGGCCAATCACCTGACGTTCTGCACGAAAGAGACTCGATGTCGAAACCAATCAAGTCGTACCGTAATCCGAGATTCATGCTCAGTCCGGAAGCGCGCGAGTTACGTATCCTCGCGGAGTATCTGGAGCCGAAGAGCCGCCTGGATGCCGAAGGCGTGGAAGACACGATCGTCTTTTTCGGCTCTGCCCGTTTCCGCGAAGGCTCGCGCTGGTACGAGGCAGCGCGTTCCCTGGCTTTTCGCCTGACGCAGTGGTCGAAAGGGCTCGATCCGGCGGGGCAGCGCCGTTTCGTCGTCTGCACCGGCGGCGGTCCCGGGATCATGGAAGCGGCCAACCGCGGCGCGTCCGAGGCGCGCGGCCGCAACGTCGGGCTGACGATTTCGTTGCCGCATGAAGAAGCTGCCAACAGTCATGTGACGCGCGAGCTCTCGTTCCATTTCCATTATTTCTTCATGCGGAAATTCTGGCTCGCCTATATGGCCAAGGCCGTCATCGTCTTTCCCGGCGGTTATGGCACGCTCGACGAACTCTTCGAGGTGCTGACACTGGTGCAGACCAGGCGCATGACCAAGCGCATGCCCATCGTGCTCTTCGGTACCGAATACTGGCAGGAGGTGATCAATTTTGACGCACTGGTGCGTCACGGCACCATCGCCGCTGAAGACGTGGACCTCGTGCATCGTACGGACTCGGTGGACGATGCCTACGAGTGGCTGATACAGCAGCTTACCAAGGAGGCGCTGGGCAAGCCCGGCGCCATGCTCTAGGCCGAACACCGCGTCGCAGGGGCACGTGCAGGAACCGCATGGTTAACCCCGGCCAGGATCCTCTTGCCTTTCATCCCCGGGGCGCTCATCCGTGGTTGGCGCCCCGGCCTGCACAATGTCTATTGCCGCGACGATGACAGTAAGGCCGCGCCGTGACCGCACTTCAACCACTTCACCCTTGTCGACCGGCCGGCCACCGTGCTCAAGTTCCGCATGCCAGAGTTCGCCGCGGAGCCGCACGTACCCCGAGCGGTGGAACGGTTCAGTCACAACGGCGTGATGGCCATCGAGGGAATGCATGGTCGACGGATAACCGGGGTCAAAGGAGCGCCACACCCACGGATACAGTGCCGCATCTTTAGCCACCCACAGCGCCAGCACCGTCCACGGCACCCAGGCCGGGAAACCCAGCCACCGTTGCAGCAACAGCATGATCACGATGATCAGCGCGGCCTCCGGCAGCTGCAGGATCCAGTATCGGGCCAGCACAGCCGGCGACCAGAGGCGCTGTTCGGCGGAACTGCGGTGATTGCCGGGCCTGTGCATGAGCGAGGGCCGTGTCAGACTGTTGCGGCGATCATGTCACGGTGCGGGTACATGGGTGCCGAAAATCCGCATCATTCGCCATCACCCTTCTTTTTGCACCCGTGCGCGTGCGAGCATGCACTGGGTGTTCGGGACATAGAGCAGGTGCGCGATCTTGCGCACGAAATGATCCTCATACTGGTCGAGCTGGCCATGAGCATAGGCGATACGCCAGAGATGTTCGATCAGCGCAACGCGTTGCGGCAGGGAAAAATCGCGCTTGATCACCGACACCTGCGAAAAATAGGATGTGGCATTCCCTTTCGCACGGGTTTCCGCCAGCAGCGCCGCGCAGTCGGGTCGGTCAAGGCCGAACAGTTCTGCGAGCGCACGCTCGGCCGCGGCGTACTCGGCTGCATGCGATTCGAAATCCACTCGGGTCGATTCGTGCAGCAGGTTCGCCACTGCGAGCTGCAGCCGGCGGCGCTCGAAGCTGGGCAGGGCGGCGCCGTCGCTGGGTTCATCGAACAGTCGTTTCAGGGCTCTGAACATGGTCATTTATTGTCGGTCTTGTGGCAGGTATAACGTAGTCAGACAAGGCCCGTCAAAGTTCCGCAGCAGACCCGTCCCGAGCGCGTGAACGAGTGCGCGTACAGGTGGTATCGTAGTGTTTGCGTGAACGGGGTTCATGTTAACGAGTTGGAGGCAGGCATGAAAAAATATCTGCAGGGTCTATGTTTCCTTGCCGGCTGGCTGTGCGCGGGGGTATTCGCCCAGAACTGGACTGCTTACACGCCGCCGGAGCGCGATTTTCAGGTGCTTTTCCCGGAAACGCCGACTTATTTGACCAAAGCGGACGGTTCAGTAGAGTACATGGCCGGCGAAGAGATCAACTATATTGTTTACCGTCACAAAACCCGGCTGGCGCCGAACGCCGACGTCGCGCAGGTGATCCGGCAGCGGCTCGTCAACGTATATGGTGACGATCGTCCTCTTGCGCAGATACACAGCGATGACCGGATGCGCTTTTTCCCGGACCAGTATGTGTTCAGAATCGGCGGGAGCGGCGGTATTTATACGATACACAAGGTGTTTGCCAGCGGCGACCGTTTTTACGAGCTCGTGGTGCGGTCCAGAGGCGGCGGCCGGGCGACTGCGTCCATGACCGCAAGCGATTTTTTTGCGACGTTCAAGCCGACAGGTTTTGCTTCGACACTCACAGCCAGTCCGCTCAACCTTACGCTGGATCAACTATGCAAGGATCGTACGGACAGCTTCAGCCGGGCATTCTGCGAGTTCCGCGCATGTTTCGACTCGACCTTCGAGAAATTGCCTGCTTGCGTTCGGTTGCTCGGGCGGTGACGTCGCGTTGACACGGATGTGGGGTTGATCTAACTTGCGTGCGGGTCGTTCATAACAAATAAATCGACAGATTATCGATAAGGGGGGGGCAATGAATCTTAAGACCGTCACAATGACGTTCATGCTGGCTGCGGGCGCAGTCACGCTCGTGCCGGGCACTGTTGCGGCACAGGTTTATCCGACAAAACAGGTGCGCGTAATCGTGCCCTTCCCGCCCGGTGGCGGCGTCGACTTCATCGGCCGCATTATGGCCAAGGGCCTCGCGGAGAAACTGGGCCAGCAGGTGGTGGTCGACAACCGGCCCGGCGCCAACGCAATCCTCGGGCTCGAGCTGCTGAAAAATTCCCCGCCCGACGGCTACACCATCGCCGCGGCATCCGCCGGCCCGCTGACCGTCAACCCGCACATCTACAAGAAACTTGCTTACGATACGCTGCGCGATTTCACACCGATTTCGAACATGGTGAATTTTCCGCTGATGCTGGTGGCGCACCCTTCGCTGCCGGTCAAAAACGTCAAGGATCTGATCGCGCTCGCCAAGTTGCGGCCCGGTGAAATCACCTATTCGTCGCCGGGGTCGGGCAACTCCGGCCACCTTACCGCGGCGCTGTTCGACTCGATGGCGAAAATCAAGACCGTGCATGTGCCGTACAAAGGCACAGCTCCCGCCGTCGTGGCTGTGCTCTCGGGCGAAACCCAGCTCACCTGGAGCAGCATCCCGACCATCCTGCCGCATGTGCGCAGCGGACGAGTACGCGCGCTGGGCATCGGCAACAAGGAAAGACTCAAGGCGCTCCCCGAATTCCCCACGATCGCCGAGGCCGGCGTGCCGGGCTACGAAGGCTACGCCTGGGGCGGCATGATCGGACCGGCCAACATGCCGAAGGATGTCGTCGCGCGGCTTAACAAGGAAATCGGCGCAACGCTCGCGCAGAAGGATGTCATAGATTCCATGCTGTCGCAGGGCACGGTGCCAACGCCGTCGACGCCGGAAGAATTCACTGCGTACATGAAATCCGAACTGCAAAAATGGGGCGACGTGGTCAAGCTGGCCAACATCAAGGCCGAATGACGCAATGAGCGGCACAAGCAGCACGACGCCGCGCCGGCGCAGCGCATTTGTTACCGGCGGCACCGCCGGGCTTGGCGCGGCGATTGCCACCGCCCTCGCCCGCGCGGGCTACGACGTCGCGATCAGCGAAAAACCGGCGCTGACTGGCAGCCTCGCCAATACGCTGGA
>JBFKCU010000240.1:0-4781 GCA_041620115.1 Burkholderiales bacterium
AACACGAAGCTCTTGATGACCCCGTTGACGATGTCCTCACGCACGTCAACCGCGCTCTGCATCTGCGACCAGAACGAACCCTCGTCGACGCCGATCAGTACCACGCCGACAATGTAGCCGCCGAATATGCCCATCGCACTGAACATTGCCGCCAGCAGCGGCATCGAAATGACACCCGCCCAGAACCGCGGCGCGACCACACGCGCGATCGGGTCCACGGCCATCATTTCCATCGCCGACAACTGCTCGGTGGCTTTCATCAGCCCGATCTCGGCCGTCATCGCCGAACCGGCGCGGCTCGCAAACAGCAGCGCCGACACCACCGGTCCCAGCTCACGCACCAGAGACAGCGCCACCAGCACGCCCAGCGCCGACTCCGACCCGTACGTCGTCAGCGTCTGGTATCCCTGCAGGCCCAGCACCATGCCGACAAACAGCCCTGACACCAGAATGATGATCATCGACAGCACGCCGGTGTAATAGAGCTCGCGCACGATCAGCCCCGGGCGCGCAAAACTGGTACCCGAGTGCGCCAGCGTCAGGCCGATGAAGCGCGTGGCATAGCCCAGGCGCAGCACATTGTCGATGGCATTGGCGCCGATGCTGCGCACGGTCGGCAGGCTTCTATGCGGCACGGCGCCCCCCATGAGGCCCTGCTTCTCGCCCCCCCAACCGCAGCTCAGCGGCGTATTCACCGCTTGGATACTGGTACGCCACCGGCCCCTCCGCTTCGCCGTAGACAAACTGGTGCACCAGCGGATCCTTGTTGGCGCGCAACTCTTCCGGCGTGCCGTGCGCCTTCATCTTGCCGTCGGACAGGTAGTACACGTAATCCACCACGTCCAGCGCCTCCTGCACGTCATGCGTCACCACCAGCGATGTCGTGCCCAGGGTGTCATTCAACTGGCGCACCAGGTTGGCAATCACGCCCAGCGAAATCGGGTCGAGCCCGGTAAACGGTTCGTCGTACATCATGATCATCGGATCAAGCGCGATCGCCCGTGCCAGCGCAACCCGCCGCGCCATGCCGCCGGACAGTTCCGCCGGCATCAGTTTATGCGCGCCGCGCAGGCCCACCGCGTGCAGTTTCATCATCACCAGATCGCGGATCATGCTCTCCGGCAGATCAGCGTGTTCGCGCATCTGGAATGCCACGTTGTCAAACACCGACAGGTCGGTAAACAGCGCGCCGAACTGGAACAGCATGCCCATGCGGCGACGCAGGCGATAGATCCCCTTCTGGTCCAGGCTGCTGGTGCACACACCGTCAACCCAGATTTCACCGGAGGTCGGTTTCATCACCCCGCCGATCAAACGCAGCAGCGTGGTCTTGCCCGAACCGCTGATACCCATGATCGCCACGACCTTGCCACGCGGAATGGTCATGTTGATGCCGGTGAGTACCGGACGTCGCCCGTAGGCGAAATTTACGTCCTTGATTTCAATGAGGAATTCGGATGGCACGACACAGGTCGCCGGCGGCAATAAAGTGCGGATTCTAAACGAGATTCCCGGTGCGACCAAACCACGGCGCGGTCCCGTGTCTGGCTGTTGGTTACCGCGGCTGGCATCATGAGTTTTTACGACACGAATAACCACCGATGCGATTCGACCTGTTTTACGAGATGGCCCTACCCGCCGGGAGCGGGCGCAGCGAAGCCGCCGTGTACGCCGACACGCTGGCGGAGATCGAACTCGCCGATCAACTCGATTACGGTTGCGCCTGGCTGGTCGAACACCATTTCATGCGCGGCTACTCGCATGCGTCCAAGCCCGAAATCCTGCTCGGTGCGGTCGCCGCACGCACGACGCGCATACGCATCGGCCACGCCATCATTCCGCTGCCGCTGCATCACCCGGTGCATGTTGCCGAACGCGTGGCCACACTCGACGTACTGTCCAGCGGACGACTGGAGGTCGGTATCGGCCGCGGTTTTTCGCCGCTGGAATATGCCACCTTCGGCCGCGACATGACACAAAGCCGCGCGCTGGTGGACGAAAGCCTGGCAATCCTGCGCGCCTCGTTCCGCGACGGCCCCCTGCATCACCACGGCACTCATTACCGTTGTGACAACATCGACATCGTGCCGCGTATCGTGCAGCGGCCGCACCCGCCGCTGTGGACGGCCGCCGTCAGTCCCGAAACCTACGACTGGGCTGCAGCGCAGCGACTGGGCGTGCTGGCGGGCCCGTTCAAACCCTGGTTCATGGTCGAGCAGGACCTGCGGCGTTACCGCAAGGCGTGGCCGCAGGACGGGACGCAGACTTCCCCGCCGCGCGCCGGCATGACGCTGGGCGTGCTCTGTCTCGCCGACGGCGCGCGCGCGCGGGCGCTCGCGCATGATGCCTTCGCCTGGTTCTATGGCGAGCTCTTTAAAACCGCGCTGCCCGTACTAGAACGCCTGTATCCGGGTTATGAACACATGCATGACCTTGGCCGCTTCCGCAGCCTGATGAAACTCGGCGTCAATCTCGGACTGACCGATTTCGCCGGGTTGACCGTGGTCGGCACGCCCGCCGAATGCATCGCCAAGCTGCGCAAGTACGAGGATGCCGGCGTCACCCACGTACTTTGCGCGTTCGGTGCCGGCGCGATCGACAGCGCGACCACGCGCGAATCGATGACGCTGTTTTCCCGTGAAGTCATGCCGGCGTTTGCCGCAGCCGCAAACCGGTGAAAGTCCTCGTCACCGGATCCAGCGCCTGTCTCGCTGCGGCGCTGCTGCCGCGCCTGTGCGCCGATCCGGCCATCGCGCAGATTACCGGCATTGATCTCAAACCCGCGCAGTTTGTCCATCCGAAATTCCGTGCATCCATCGCGGATTTCCGTGATGCGCGCGTCGCGGCCTTGCTGCCGGACCATGACGCGCTGGTGCATCTCGCTTATGTCGTACTGCGCGGACATATGCCGGCGCCCGCCATGCACGAAGTCAATGTCGGTGGCAGCCTGCGGCTGCTGCAGGCCGCGCACGCCGCCGGGGTGGGGCGTATCATCCATCTGTCCAGCGCCGCGGTGTGCGGCAGCGGTGCCGGTCTCCTTGAGACTGCGCCGTATGCTCCGCTGCCGGAATTCTGCTATGGCCAGCACAAGGCCGGACTCGAGCAGCTCATCGAACAGGCCGTGCCGGAATGCGTACGGCTGCGGCCGCATGTCATTCTGGGACCGCACGCCCAGCCGACGCTGCGACAGATCCTGCGCCTGCCCGCACACCTGTTGCTGGCGGATCCGCAACCGGAATTGCAGTGTGTGCATGAAGACGACGTCGCCGACGCGATTCTCGCCAGCCTGAAGCACGACGTGCGCGGGGCCTTCAATCTCGCGACCGGCGACAGTTTCGCCTTGCGCGAGATCATGCGCCGGCGGCATCGCCACACCCTGCCGCTGCCCCCTGCCGCCGCACGCGCCGGTCTGGCGCTTGCGCATCGCCTGCTGGGCTGGGGCGGGGAACCCGGCTGGCTTGCCGGACTGGAGCAGACTCTGACACTGGACTGTGGTCGCGCGACGCGGGAACTCGGCTGGCGGCCCGCCTTCAGTTCCGCGCAGACCCTGGCGGCTACCCGGTAAACGCCGCTACCGGCGTCAGCGGATATTGAAACCGTAGCCCTTGAGCATACGCACGGTGGGCGCCAGCAGTTCCGCAACAAATGCAGCATGCGTGGCATTGCCAAGCGCCAGCCTGTGCCAGCGCGCGCCGTGCGTCAGGCCTGCCAGTTCGTAAAACTTCGCCGGCGGCGTGTAAAACACGCGAACGTACTGCCGGAACAGCTGGCGCACCACCGGATTCAGCAGGCGCCGCGTCAAACGCGGCAAACGCTGCAGCGCGGTTTCCAGTTGCACCCGGGCGGCCGCGATGTGACGCGCTTCGTCCACGCAATGCAGGGTGCAGATCTCCCGCACCACCGGGTTGATTCCGTCACTGGTGCGCACATGACGGTTGAACTTGTCCGGCACATCTTCCGCAATCACCGTCGCCGCCCAGAACAGTGCGCCGCCGGCAGGCGCACGGCGCGCCAGCCAGTCGGCCAGTCGCGGTGGCCGCCAGGCGTCCGGCGGTACATCCAGACCGCTGCGCGCGATCGCCTCCAGAAACATCAGGCTGTGTCCGGCCTCCTCGCGCATTTCGTGCAGAAAATATTCGTACGCCACCCGCGGCAACCCTGCATCGAGGCGCCGCGACATGCGTTGCATGAATACGCGTTCCAGCCACAGCCCGGCATGCATGACGTTGATGAATTCATACTGCGACAGTCGCTGACGCACGTCCTGGGCCAGCGTTTCGTACTCGGGCAATCCATACAGCGACAGTGCCGGCTCGGGCAGCCAGAAGCCGGTGGTGTCGAGACGCGCCCAGTCGATCGTCGCCACCGGATCACGGTAGCGCCGGCTGTTCTCGGACAGTTGCCGCAGCAGTGCGTGGTCGGCGTCGGGCATGGCTCGATTATAAATCGCGGTTTCACCTTGGGCGACAGGTCAACGGGCCCAACCGTCAGTGTTTACCCTGCGGGCGCTTTCGGCTAAGTTACGCCGCATGTCGGCGCCCGCCCTACGCATCAGCAATCTGGCCAAGTCCTACGGCAGCGCCAGCGCGCTTGCCGGGTTTTCGCTGGAAATCGCCGCCGGGGAATATTTCGGCCTCGTCGGCGAGAACGGCGCCGGCAAAACCACGCTGATCAAATGCCTGCTTGATTTCTGCGATATCCAGGGCGGGAATATCGACATATTCGGCACGCCGCACCGGCAAACCGCGGCACGCAGCCGGATCGCCTACCTGCCGGAACGC